>JBFYOK010000170.1:0-2783 GCA_041303845.1 Microbacteriaceae bacterium
GTCTTGGTCTGGCGCGTCTTCGGCATCTGGAGCTGATCAAACAGCACTTCCTGTAGCTGCTTCGGGCTCGCGAGGTTTACCTCCTTGCCGATTTCTGCAAATGCCTTTGACTGCGCTGCAGCGGCACGCTCACCGAGCTCTGTTGATAAACCGGCAAGTTTTTGAGCGTTTACCTGAACACCGCGATTTTCCATTGCCGACAGAGACAGCATCGAGGGCAATTCGATGTCAAGAAGCAGAGCAAGTTCGGTAGCGGAAAGTCGTTCGGTGAGTACGTGACACAGTCGTCCGGTCCACCAGGCGAGTTCTCCAGCTGAGGGGGAACCGTCGTCGATGAGAGCGTTTGCGTCGCCCTCAGCGAGCTCGGCTCCAAACGTTGACGACACCAACCCGTGCAAGGTGCGCGATGTCACGTCTGGCCGAACAATCCAGTCGGCTAGTTCGGCATCACACGAGACACTGAGTGTTTCAAAACCATTGAGTGCAAGGGATTTGATTTGCGGTTTGCCGGCAAAAAACATGACCGGAGTTGGGCTCCCCAGGAGCTCGCGCAATGGCTCGACGTCGGCACCAGGATTCCACGGGATTGTCACGCACGACTCTGCAGTGGCCAGGCCAACCCCTGCAATCGCCGAGCCAACGAGTTGCACATGAATCGCGACACCCTGCGGTGATGTTTCGACGGCACGACGGATCCATGACGCGAGTTCCTCATCGAGCAGTGTTTGCGGAGAGGGAACGACTCCGGCATCGACCTTCGCGTGCGTCGAAGTTGATGGGGCGAGGGCCGCAGAGGGAGAACTGGCCGTCGAACTCTTGGTCGACCGACCTTGAGGCGCTGAACCACCCTCAGAGTCGCCCTCCGTCGACCCAACGCCGGCGAGTTTCAGCACTCGCTCCTGAAGCGTGCGGAACTGAAGGCGCGTGAATACCTCGCGCACGGCATCCACATTGAACGGACCGTGTTCAAGGTCGTTTGGTCCCACGGGAAGTTCCACATCGGTTACGAGACGGTTCAAGCGACGGTTACGAATCGCGTTCTCTTTGTGTTCCCGAAGAGACTCTCCGACCTTGCCGGGGATTTCCTCAGCTGCTGCCAGAATCGCGTCGAGCGAGCCGAATTGGTTAATCCATTTGACGGCAGTTTTCTCGCCAACCTTGGGGATGCCCGGCAAGTTGTCACTTGTCTCGCCGACCAGCGCCGCGATCTCTGGGTATTGTTCCGGGTTGATACCGTAGCGCTCACGAACCTTGTCAGGGTCGTACCGCGTCAGCGCAGAAACTCCCTGGGTAGACGGGTAGAGCAACGTCACGTTCTGGTTGACGAGCTGAATCGTGTCACGGTCACCGGAAACGACCAGCACCTCGTAGCCGTCGCGCTCACCCTCATGGGCAAGCGTTGCAAGAATGTCGTCGGCCTCGAAGTCCTCCTTCGTGATGGTGACGATATTCATGGCGTGAAGAGCGTCCTGAAGCAGAGGAACTTGACCGATGAACTCAGCTGGAGTCTCGCCTCGGGTCCCCTTGTATTCCGGATACTCGCGCGTGCGAAAGCTGAATCGAGAAATATCAAACGCAACGGCAACATGCGTCGGCTTCTCTTTGGCCAAGAGATTCAAGAGCATCGACAAAAAACCATGAATTGCGTTCGTGTGCTGACCGTCGTCGGTTCGGAAGCTCTCAAGCGGCAACGCGTAAAACGCTCGAAATGCGAGGGAATGACCGTCGATGAGCAGGAGGGTAGGCTTCTTTTCGTCAGTCACGAGGTAAGCCTAATCAAAGGAGCAGACGTGAAACGGGACGAACTTCCTGAAGCACTCAACCTCGAGGCTTTGGTGGGTGTTGACGCCGGGAAGCTGTGCGAGAAAATGGGCATCGAATTCCATCTGCTCACGGCCGAACACTCCATAGCCTCGATGCCTGTCGAGACAAACACGCAGTCTTTCGGCATCTTGCACGGAGGTGCATACGTTGTGCTCGGTGAGAGTATGGGATCGATTTCATCAAACATTCATGCCGCCGGTCGGGGCATGGCCGTTGGAATTGAGATCAACGCTACGCATACGGGTAGCGCCAAGACTGGTTACGTCATTGCGGAATGCCGTGCGCTGCACCTGGGTCGGACACTGGCAACGCACGAGATTGTCTGTCGCGATGAAGAAGGTCGCCGTCTTTCAACCGTGCGCATTACGAACCTCATCAAAGAGATTCAGTAATCAATCACATCGGCTTGGCTACTGTTTTGCGCCAAGTTGATCGATGATGGTGACCGCGACATCCTTCATGGTGAGACGCCGGTCCATAGACGCCTTCTGAATCCATCGAAACGCCTCGGGTTCGGTCAAGCCCATCTTCTCGTTGAGGATGCCCTTCGCGATGTCGACGATCTTGCGCGTCTCGAAGCGTTCACTCATGTCCGCGACCTCGGCTTCGAGCGCTCGCATTTCCGCGCTCCGTGACAGGGCAATCTCGACTGCGGGCAACAGATCCGCTGGCGTAAACGGCTTCACGATGTAGGCAACGACTCCAGCTTCACTGGCTCGTTCGACGAGCTCCTTCTGGCTGAAGGCGGTCAACAGGAGAACGGGCGCGATGCGGTTCTGATTGAGCTTCTCGGCTGCCGAGATGCCATCCATCTTCGGCATCTTGACATCCATAACAACGAGATCAGGGCGAAGTTCGGTAGCGAGCGCGACAGCGGCCTCGCCATCCGCCGCTTCTCCCACAACGTCGTAGCCATATCCACGCAACGTCTCAACGATGTCAATACGAATGATTGATTC
>JBFYOK010000171.1:0-6585 GCA_041303845.1 Microbacteriaceae bacterium
CGCCCCCGCCACTGGAGACCGAGGCGCGCCTCTTCTCACTCACTCTCGATGACTTACTTGCTGTCGATTACTTCCGCAATGCCGACGGTAGCCCGTCGAAGAACGCGACCGAGTTGGTGGCGAACCTGGAGGCAGCGAAGACGAAACCTCTTGCGCGCCTGCTGGTTTCGCTGAACATTCGTCACGTGGGACCGGTTGCGGCGCGAGCGCTGGCCGGTCACTTCGGCTCGTTGGACGCGATTCGAAACGCATCCGTCGATGATCTCGCCGCTGTCGACGGTGTCGGAACCATCATCGCCGAAGCCATTCAGGCGTGGTTCGAGGTGGACTGGCACCGCGACATTGTGAGCGAATGGCAGTCCGCCGGCGTGCAGTGGGCGACGCCCGGTCATTCCGGGCCCGGTGTCGCCGGTGAGTCAACCGGTCCGTGTGCAGGGCTTGTCATCGTCGCGACAGGTTCGCTCGAGGGCTATACGCGAGACGGTGCCGAAGAGGCCATCCTTGCGGCCGGCGGCAAACCGTCATCGAGTGTTTCCAAAAAGACGGACTTCGTTGCGGCTGGCCCAGGTGCGGGCAGCAAGTTGCAAAAGGCCGAAGAGTTGGGCATCCCCGTTCTCGACGCCGCAGGCTTCACGCGTCTGCTCAACGGTGGTCCCTCTGCCGTCTAGCCCGCGCGTAAACTTGTGACTTGTGTCTGATATCTCTGCTGAAACCGTGCGCCATCTCGCCGGACTCGCCCGCATCGACCTCACGGAAAGCGAAATCGAGCACCTGACCGGTGAACTTCGCCAGATTGTCGACGTTGTCGCCTCGGTGAGTGAAGTTGCCACCGATGACGTGCCGGCCACGAGTCACCCGATTCCACTCGAGAACGTTTTCCGCGCCGACGTCGTTGGTGACGTGCTGACGCCGGAGCAGGCACTTGCCAGCGCACCCGAGCACGACGGCAGTCGCTTCAAGGTCTCGGCGATTTTGGGGGAGGAGCAGTAATGAGCGACCTCACACGTCTCACCGCAGCCGAACTTTCTACCGCACTCGCAGCTGGCGACACATCATCAGTTGAGGTGACTCAGGCGCACCTCGACCGCATCGCTGCCGTTGACGGTGACGTGCACGCATTCCTCCACGTGAACCCCGAAGTCTCGCTGGCTGCCGCCAAGGCGTCGGATGCTCGTCGTTCTGCTGGCACGCCTGTCGGCGCACTCGATGGTGTGCCCATCGCCATCAAAGACGTTCTCGTCACAACTGACATGCCCTCGACAAGTGGGTCGAAGATTCTCGAAGGCTGGATGAGTCCGTACGACGCGACTCCCGTCACCAAGATTCGCGAAGCAGGGCTCATCCCTCTGGGCAAGACCAACATGGATGAGTTCGCTATGGGCTCTTCTACTGAACACTCGGCATACGGACCAACCCGCAACCCGTGGGACCTCGACCGTATCCCCGGCGGATCGGGCGGTGGCTCGGCTGCTGCGGTCGCTGCTTTCGAAGCCCCGCTCGCGCTCGGCTCCGACACCGGAGGCTCGATTCGTCAGCCCGCACACATCACTGGCACCGTGGGCGTCAAGCCCACCTACGGGGGAGTCAGCCGTTACGGTGCAATCGCCCTCGCATCCAGCCTCGATCAAATCGGCCCGGTTGCCCGAACGGTTCTCGACACTGCTCTCTTGCACGATGTCATCGCCGGACACGACCCATACGACTCGACCTCGCTCAAGCAGGACTGGCCGTCGATGGCCGAGGCGGTGCGCAATGCAAACGTCAAGGGTCTGCGCATCGGTGTCATGACCGAACTCGATGGTGACGGATTCCAGCCCGGCGTGCTCGCGCGATTCCACGAATCGCTGGAACTGCTCAAGGCAGAAGGCGCAGAAATCGTGCCGGTCAGCCTGCCGTCGCTCGCCTATGCCGTCGCTGCCTACTACCTGATCTTGCCGGCTGAAGCGTCGAGCAACCTCGCAAAGTTCGACTCCGTACGTTTTGGATTGCGCGTCTCACCTGCCGGGGGAGGAACGGTCGAACAGGTTATGTCTGCCACGCGCGAGGCCGGTTTCGGTGGCGAGGTCAAGCGCCGCATCATCCTCGGCACTTATGCTCTCTCGGCCGGCTACTACGACGCCTACTACGGCAGTGCGCAGAAGGTTCGCACGCTCGTGCAACGCGACTTCGCTGCCGCGTTCGCCAACGTCGACGTGCTCGCATCGCCAACGGCACCCACCACCGCGTGGAAGCTCGGCGAGCAACTGGATGATCCCGTGGCGATGTGGCGCGGAGACATCGCGACCATCCCCGCAAACCTTGCCGGCATCCCCGGCATCAGCCTCCCAGCCGGTCTCGCCGACGAAGACGGTCTGCCCGTCGGCATTCAGTTCCTGGCTCCCGCTCGCGAGGACGCTCGCCTGTACAACGTCGGAGGTGCTCTCGAGGCACTCCTCACCAACAGCTGGGGCGGCTCGATTCTTGACAAAGCTCCTGCTCTGACCGGAGGGACGCGCTAATGGCTAAAGCAAAACTCATGGACTTCGACAAGGCACTCGAGCTCTTCGAGCCCGTGCTTGGCTTCGAGGTGCACGTGGAGCTCTCCACGAAGACGAAGATGTTCTCGGCTGCTCCGAACTTCTTCGGCGGCGAACCCAACACGAACATCACGCCGACCTGTCTTGGACTCCCCGGTTCGTTGCCCGTGGTGAACGAGCAAGCCGTGCGCTACTCCATCAGTCTCGGCCTGGCCCTCGGCTGTTCGATTGCGCCGACGAGTCGTTTCGCACGCAAGAACTACTTCTACCCGGACACACCGAAGAACTACCAGATCTCCCAGTTCGACGAGCCCATCGCCTTCGAGGGTCAAGTTCAGGTCGAGCTCGCCGACGGTCGCACATTCGACATTCCGATCGAACGCGCCCACATGGAAGAGGACGCCGGAAAGCTCACGCACGTGGGTGGCTCAACCGGGCGCATCCAGGGTGCCGAATACTCGCTCGTGGACTACAACCGCGCCGGCGTGCCGCTCGTCGAGATTGTCACCAAGATGATTTTTGGTGCCGAGGCGGATGCCCCCGAACTGGCGAAGGCCTACGTCGCAACGATTCGCGACATGGTGATTGCTCTCGGAATTTCTGACGCGCGCATGGAACGAGGCAACCTGCGCTGTGACGCGAACGTGTCGCTTCGCCCGCGCGGTCAAGAAAAGCTCGGCACGCGCACTGAAACGAAGAACGTGAACTCACTTCGGAGCGTCGAACGGGCGGTGCGATACGAGATTCAGCGTCAGGCTGCGATTTTGGCTGATGGCGGAACAATCACGCAAGAAACGCGTCACTGGCACGAAGACACTGGAGCGACTTCGCCCGGTCGACCAAAGTCTGATGCCGACGACTACCGCTACTTTCCGGAGCCCGACCTGCTGCCCGTCGTGCCGAGCCCTGCGCTCATCGAGGAACTTCGGGCCGCATTGCCCGAACCTCCTGCAGAGCGTCGCCGTCGCCTGAAGGCAGAGTGGGGTTTCACCGACCTTGAATTCCAGGATGTCGTGAACTCTGGCCTGCTCGTCGAAATCACCGAGACCGTGGCAGCTGGTGCGACACCGCAGGCCGCCCGAAAGTGGTGGACGGGCGAGGTTGCGCGCGTGGCAAACCTGCAGGGACAAGAACCCGCTGAACTCGTGACGGCGCAGCAAATTGTCGAACTTCAGCAGCTCGTCGACGAAGGCGCGCTCAATGATCGACTCGCTCGTCAGGTTCTCGAGTTCGTCATCGCTGGTGAAGGCTCGCCCCGTGACGTTGTCGCCGCGAAGGGTCTCGCTGTCGTGTCCGATGACGGCGCTCTCATCACCGCGATCGACGAAGCACTTCTTGCACAACCGGACGTTCTCGAAAAGATTCGAGAAGGCAAGGTTCAGGCAGCTGGCGCAGTCATCGGCGCGGTCATGAAGTCCATGGGTGGAACCGCCGACGCGGCTCGTGTTCGAGAACTCGTGCTCGAGCGAGCTTCGCAGGTCTAACAAAGACGCTTTCGGTGTCGCCGATTGCCTTGACTTTGTCCTCGCTGGCAACGAGAAAATCGTGCGCTAGGCTCGCTTGAGACCATTACTTCGGGAGAAACCCAATGATCAACATCCTCGCTTTCCTCGTCGCCGGAGCTTTCTTTTACGGTGGTTTCTGGTTGTTCGGCCTCGCCTTTCAGGTTCCTGAAATGTGGGCAGCTTGGGTGTTCTTTGCCGGCATTATCGTGAACTTGCTGGCGCTGGTTATTCCAATCAACATTCTCGGTCGTCGCGGCTAGTCCGTCTCCGTGACCTCGCCTTCCGCGGGGGACCCGAACCGTTCGGGTGCACCGGCAGCGCATCCGGCACCGCATCCAGCACCGGTCATTTTGCACGTCGACATGGATGCGTTTTTCGCCTCGGTGGAACTTCTCGACAATGGGTACGCGCGTGGCAAGCCCGCCGTCGTCGCACACGATTCACCGCGCTCGGTGGTTACGAGCGCAACGTACGAAGCGCGTGCGCTGGGTATCCGCAGTGCGATGTCGCTCACCATGGCGCGGCGCATCTGCCCTCAGGTGATTGTGCTCGAGCCACACTTCGCGAAGTATCAGCATTACTCGGGCAAAGTGATGGAGATTTTTCGGTCGTTCACGCCATTGGTCGAACCGCTGAGTATTGACGAAGCGTTTCTTGACGTCAGCGGCGCGCGCCGCGCAATCGGTGATGGCGCCTTCATCGCGTCGGAGATTCGTCGTCGAGTTCTGCACGAAACCGGACTCACCTGTTCGGTCGGAATCGCCACCACCAAGTTCATCGCGAAGCTGGCGTCACAGTCGTGCAAGCCCGACGGAGTGCTCGAAATCGCGCCGGATCGCGTGCTGGAGTTTCTCCATCCTCTTCCGATTCGCGCACTGTGGGGTGTCGGCCCACAGACGGCGAAGGTGCTTGAACGGAGAGGAATCCACACAGTCGCCGACATCGCTGACACACCCGTGTCGTCGCTCGTCTCCGCGCTAGGTGAAGGCATTGGTCGTCAGCTGCACGAGTTAGCTAATGGGCAGGATGAGCGTCCCGTGGTCGCCCGCGCACGCGAGAAGAGCATCAGCCGCGCTCACACCTTCGATTCCGATGTGACCGACATAGACACGATTCGCGCACTGTTGTTGAGTCAGAGCGACCGAGTTGCGCGTTCTCTTCGTGAAGCGGGCCTCGATGCGCGCACGATTTCGATCGGGGTCACGTTCGCGAACTTCCAGAGCGTGTCCCGGTCGGCAACGCTGAAGGAGCCCACCCAGACCGGGCGCGAGATCTTGGGTGTCGCGCTCGAGCTGCTTTCCGAGTTCGATCCGCGCATCGTGGCAATTCGCCTGCTGAGTGTGCGGGCATCCAATCTGATCGACGCCGGTTCATCGCCCGTTGGTTTGTGGAGCGACGGCGACGAGGCCTGGGCAGATGTCGAGAACACCATCGACGACGTCGCAGCAAAGTTTGGTGACGACGCCGTGCGGCCGGCATCCCTGCTGAAGCGAAAAGATCTCTCAGCTCGCATCGGCGAGTCCAGCGACTAGAGTCGAGGTAACACGGGAGTCCGGCATCACCGGGCTGAGAGGAGCACATCGGGTGCTCGACCGTCGAACCTGATCTGGATCATGCCAGCGTTAGGGAGTAGACCTCTTGAACACCCCGTGCCCAAACTGAAAGGGCGCGACATATGCACGCAACATCGAACAACATCCGGAGTCGCTATTCCTGGCGCGTTGTCGACATCGTCACCGCTGCAATCCTCGCTGTCGTCGTGGGAGTTCTCTTCTGGGCGTGGGGCCTGGCTTGGGCGCCACTGTCTGTTGTGCTCGGACTTCTTCCGGGCCTCGCGGGAATCCTCAACGGTCCGTGGCTCATCGCAGGTGTGCTCGGAGCGCTGATTATTCGCAAACCCGGTGCGGCACTGTTCACCGAACTTCTCGCCGCCACGGTCAGCGCGCTCATCGGAAGCCAGTGGGGCTTCGGCACCTTGATTTCTGGTCTCATTCAAGGCCTCGGAGCAGAAATCGTGTTCGCCATTTTTGCTTACAGTCAGTGGCGTCTCTGGGTGGCAGTTCTCGCGGCAATGGGATCGTCCATCGCCCTTGCCGCTAACGACCTGATTGTTTGGTACCCGGGAGCGGACGCGTTGTTTCAGACGATCTACCTGGTGACCAGCGTTGTTTCCGGTGCGGTCATCGCGGGCTTCGGTTCGTGGGCCATCGTGCAGGGCTTATCTCGTGCCGGCGCCCTGCGGGCGTTCCGTCGCTGACGTGACCGTCTCGGTTGTTGCGACCGATTGGCGATGGATGCACGAGGACGGCGCATTCGCCACGGCACCGCTGTCATTCTCGCTCGCGCCGGGCGATCGAGTTTTGCTGTCCGGTCGTTCGGGCGTGGGCAAGTCGACACTGCTCGCGGCCTTGGCGGGAATCGACGTCGTCGCGGATAGTCGCCCAGACCTCAACCGGGGCACACTTCTCGTGAACGGACGACCTCCGGCGCAACAGCGCGGACACATTGGGTTCGTGCTTCAAGATCCGTATTCTCAGGCCGTCATGGAACGCGTGGGGGATGAC
>JBFYOK010000172.1:0-4245 GCA_041303845.1 Microbacteriaceae bacterium
TCTCGCTTGAACACCGGCTCTCTGGCCGACACACCTCAAGAATATATTATATAAAAGGCTGCGCGTTGCGCAACACGAGTTACCCCTGGGCCGCGATGCGCGCGTCGACGTGGCTCGCGAGCTGCTCGCCAGCCCGGCGCACGTGTTCGACCATCTCGGCGCGCGCCATTTCGCCGTCACGCTTGGCAATCGCGTCGAGTAGCCCGTTGTGGTCGTGAACCGTCGTTTCGGGCCATCCACTAATCGAGGCATAGAAGCGGCTCGGTGCGTAGCGCGAGACAAGCTTGATTACCCAGGCTAAGCGCGGAGCATCGGCAGCGAGGTTGATTTCGCGGTGGAACGCGTGATTCAACTCTTCGAGTTTGGCGAGGTCATCCCGTTTGGCAGCCGCGATGAGGTCATCGTGAATCTTTTGCATGCGCGCAATCAATTCCGGAGTCGCGTTGGTGGCTGCGCGGGCGGCGAGTTCCCCGGCGACCATGGACTGCACCAAGAACATGTCCCGAACGTCGTTGCCGTCAATGCGGGCAACCGTAAAGCCGCGGCGGGGAGCGAGGTCGAGAAAACCTTCAGCGCGCAGAGCTTGCAAGGCCTCGCGGGCAGGCGTCGTCGAAATGCCCAGTTCTTCGGCGATTGTTTCGGGGCGAACAGGTACTCCTGGGGCTAAGTTGCCCGAGGTGATCTGGTCACGCAGGTACGCAGCGGCCTCGTCTCCGAGCTGCACTCGAATCGGTCGAAGCTGTGCGTTCATGCCGGCGTGTCTCCTCGTCTGGCAGTGCGTTCAGATCGTGAGGCTGACCTCTCGACGACCGCAAAATCCTGCGGTTGAGCACTCTCTACATAATATGCGCCGGACCCCTCCTTGCCGGGGGTGTTACATACGATATATTATGCATTTATGTCTTTGTACTCCACCTCGTACAACCTCTCCGAAGAAGAGCAGATGCTCGTCGATACCGTCCGCGCCTTCATCGATCGGGAGGTCAAGCCGACGGTTCGTGAAGTTGAACACGCGAACGAGTATCCAGAAAACTGGATTGAGCAGATGAAAGAGATGGGCATCTTCGGTCTCGCAGTGCCGGAGGAGTACGACGGGCTTCCCATTTCGATGCCCGCATATGTGGCGGTCACCGAAGAGCTCGCCCGAGGCTGGATGAGCCTCTCCGGTGCGATGGGCGGACACACGGTCGTCGCCAAGCTGCTGACGATGTACGGCACCGAAGAGCAGAAGGCAAAGTACTTGCCACCGATGGCGACTGGCGAACTGCGCGCGACGATGGCGCTCACCGAACCCAGCGGTGGCAGTGACCTGCAAGCCATCACGACGGTTGCGCGTGAAGACGGCGATGACATCGTCATCAATGGTTCGAAGACCTGGATTTCGAACGCTCGACGCAGCGGGCTGATTGCTCTGCTGGTCAAGACCGACCCCAACGCGAACCCTCGCCACACGGGCATGTCCATCGTTTTGGTCGAACCGAACGACGGACTCACCATTTCACGCGACCTCCCGAAGCTCGGTTACAAGGGCGTCGAATCGTGCGAGATTTCGTTCGCCGACTACCGCACGCCCAAGTCGCAGATCTTGGGAGGTGAACCCGGCAAGGGATTCAGCCAGTTCATGAAGGGTCTCGAGGTCGGGCGCATCCAGGTGGCCGCTCGTTCGCTTGGCGTCGCAGCGGCTGCACTCGATGATTCGATCAAGTACTCACAAGAGCGCGAGACGTTCGGCAAGCCGATTTGGAAGCACCAGTCGATTGGCAACTACCTCGCCGAGATGGCGACGAAGCTCACTGCAGCACGTCAGCTCACGCGATTCGCTGCTGAGAAGTACGAGAGCGGTGAGCGGTGTGACATGGAGGCCGGGATGGCAAAGCTCTTCGCATCCGAAATCGCAATGGAAATCGCCTTGAATGGCATTCGAATTCACGGTGGCTACGGCTACTCGACCGAGTATGACGTCGAGCGGTACTTCCGTGATGCACCGCTCATGATTGTTGGCGAGGGCACCAACGAGATTCAAAAGAACGTCATCGCAGCGCAGCTCATCGCGCGCGGCGGACTCTAAACACAACCAACGAGATAGAGAGCGATAACAATGTCGTATTTCACCCCCGATGCCGACTTGCTCGCCGCGAGTGACACCGCACTCAAGAGCGTCAGCACCCAGCACCTCATCAAGGCCACAAAGTCGTTCAACATCACCGACCCGGCCACGACCGAGGTCATCGGCTCGTTGCCCGACCACACACCTGAGCAGGCACTCGAGGCGCTGACCAAGGCGGATGCCGCTGGCAAGCTCTGGGCCAAGACCAGCCCGCGCCACCGCAGCGACGTGCTACACGCGGTCTACGCGAAGCTCATCGAGCACAAAGAAACGCTCGCGTACATCATCTGTCGCGAGATGGGAAAGCCATTCTCTGAAGGCCTTGCCGAAGTTCAGTACTCGGCGGACTACGTGCGTTGGTTCGCCGAAGAGGCGTTGCGTGCACAGGGTCTCTACCGCGACTCGCCCGCCGGTGATGCGACCATCCTGGTTCGCCGTGGGCCGGTCGGCAACGCGGTGCTCATCGCACCGTGGAACTTTCCGATGGCCATGGCCACCCGCAAGATTGCCCCGGCGTTGGCTGCCGGATGCGCGTGCGTCGTGAAGCCCGCCGCACTCACCCCGCTGACCACCGTTGTTGTCGCCGACCTCATGATTCAGGCGGGAGTGCCCGCCGACCTAGTGCAGGTCATCACGACGACGAACTCGAGCGGTTTCTCGTCGACCTTGTTGGCCGATGATCGCGTGCGCAAGATTTCGTTCACCGGCTCGACGCCCGTGGGAAGCAAGCTCATGGAGCTCGCCGCGAAGAACATCGTCAAGAGCTCAATGGAACTCGGCGGCAACGCCCCGCTCATCGTGTTTGATGACGCCGATCTCGACCGCGCCATCGAAGGCGCGATTCTCGCCAAGATGCGCAACGGCGGTCAGACGTGCGTGGCGGCCAACCGCATGTTCGTGCAAGAAGGCATCGCCGACAAGTTCATTGAGGGCTTTACGAAGGCGATGGCCGCCCAAAAGCTCGGTCACCCGATGAATAAAGAGGTCACGCTCGGTCCTGTTGTGGATGACCGCGCTGTTGCCCGTCTTCAGGCACTCGTTGATGATGCCGTCGCCAAGGGCGCAACCCTGCGCACGGGCGGCAAGTCACCCGACCAGCCCGGCAGCTACTTCGAACCGACCGTGCTCGATAACGTTCCCGCGAACGCTGACATTGCCGTGACCGAAATCTTCGGGCCGGTTGCTGCCATCACGCGATTCAAGACTCAGGCCGAGGTCATCGAGAAGGCGAACGACACCGAGTTCGGTCTCGCCGCGTTCGTCTTCACCGAAAACCTCGACCGTGCCATCAACGTGGCGGAGGCGCTTGAAACCGGCATGGTCGGCATCAACAACGGTCTGCTCTCGAACATCGCCGCACCGTTCGGTGGCGTCAAGGCGTCGGGAACCGGTCGTGAAGGTGGTGCCGAGGGCCTCGAGGAATACCAGGAGATCCGTTACTTCACGATGAAGCGGCGCGAGACGGTTTAGGCGCGAACCGGCGCAACCGGCTCAACCTCCAAGAACCAATCGATGAGCTCGCGGCCGTGCGCCTGAGCGTACTGACCCTTCTCGTCCCACTGGCGACGGAACTCGTCTGCGTCGAACGTGCCGGTGAGTTCATCCCCGCCGACACGAAGCCACTCGTTCATGAGCTCTTTGGTCACCTCGGGGTGGAACTGCACACCGAGAGAGTTGCCTGCCTTGAAGACCTGCGGTGCGTAGTCGTTCTGCGCGAGAATCTCGATGTCGTCTGGCAGTTCGACCTTGTCGTTGTGCCACGAGAACCAGGGGCCGGGTGCGGTCGGGCATCCGGCAGTCGTATCGAAGGA
The DNA here is from genome assembly GCA_041303845.1 of Microbacteriaceae bacterium. Lineage (GTDB taxonomy): Bacteria > Actinomycetota > Actinomycetes > Actinomycetales > Microbacteriaceae > RFQD01. Next base: position 3,919 of record JBFYOK010000172.1, read on the forward strand.
AATCATGCCGACCTCCATGCGATCAGCCTTGACCGTGCGGCCACCCAACACCTCGGCGAGCAACTGTGCGCCGAAGCAAATGCCGAGGTAGGGAATCCCGCGGTCACGAACCGAACGGATGAACTCAATCTCACGTTCAACCCACGGACGAGTCTCCGGGTTGTACGCGTGTGTGAATGATCCAAACATGATTACCGCGTCGAGGTCGTCAAGAGCGGGAAAATCGGTGTCCGCCTCGAGGAACCCGTCATACGCCGGCGTCGCCTTGAGCACTTCGTGGTGAATAACGGTGTGACCGAGTTCGGTCAGATACTCCGCCACGTAGCC
>JBFYOK010000173.1:0-25799 GCA_041303845.1 Microbacteriaceae bacterium
TACCAGACTCGAACTGATGACCTCTTCCGTGTGAAGGAAGCGCGCTACCAACAGCGCCAATAGCCCAAAACGCGGAACCTCGTCCCGGCGAGTTCCACACTAACGGCTCGGAAACGTGACCGCACATTTGCTGGGCCGCGGAGCAATTGTGGTTGTTTCCTCATCAGCTCACGAGGCGTTCGTTTTGCGCATGCTCACTTATCCGACTATCGTTTTCGATGCACGACAACCTCACGTTGTTAGTGCATGCGGATGTAGCGCAGTTGGTAGCGCATCACCTTGCCAAGGTGAGGGTCGCGAGTTCGAGTCTCGTCATCCGCTCGAGTGTGGTAGCCACATTGGATCCACCAGTTGTGGGTCACCACATGTGGTGGATTGGCCGAGAGGCGAGGCAGCGGCCTGCAAAGCCGTCCACACCGGTTCGAATCCGGTATCCACCTCTCCAGAATCTTCCCTTCGGGGGAGTGCCTGGGCGATTGGCGCAGTGGTAGCGCGCTTCCCTGACACGGAAGAGGTCACTGGTTCGAACCCAGTATCGCCCACCAATGTTCTTGCGAACCGGTGACCTCGCGACCCTGTCGGCTCGCGCTGGTTCGAACCCAGTATCGCCCACCAATGTTCTTGCGAACGTGCCCAGGCATGGTCGGGTTTTCGGGAGACGTGCCTCTTGGGAATTCAGTGACACAGTGCCTAGACTTTAGGGCATCATGAAAGGACTTTTAATGTCGAAAAAATCTCTTGTCGCCTCGACCATCACGGCGGCCATTGTGGCGGCGTCGTTTTTTTCTAGCTCCCTCCCAGCTTTAGCTACGACCTACAGTTTGCCTAGTGACGAGTCGCTCTACATTATTGACCAGGCTGGTCGGGGCGTGTTCGAGACCAAAGGAGACGGGACGTCATCCAAGGTTGACGCGGAAGTTGGTTTCACGGACATTCAGTCTGGAGCCTATGACTTCACGAACAAAAAAATGTATGTCGTTGACAACACCACCTTGCACCTCGGTGTCATTGATTTGCTTGGCGGGCCTTTCGTCGATTTGGGTGAAATCGACGCGAATGGAGCGACTTTGTTTGCCGCCTACGGTCTTGACGTGAAGGCGGATGGCTCGGCCCGTCTCATGATCTACAACGATGACGACGATGTGTGGAAGATTTACGACATCAGCCTGACTGACGGTGCCCTGACAAGCGGAGTCACGGTCAATGACGAAAGTGGAAACCCCTTCACTTCCCGTGAAGCGCTCTACGGTTACGCGATTGATCCGACTACCGACAGTGAGTACATCGTCACTGGTTATGGCTACGAGACAATCATTGGTTACGATCCGGTCACTGGTGACACGACTGCCTCTTTGGCCACCTTCCCTAACCCCAACGATGTCTTCGGCTGGGATGGCACATTCGATTCGAACGGCGTGTTGTGGTTCATGGTTGCCGATTGTTGCTCGTTTGAGGGTGGCGGCGACGTGGAGGCGTGGAAGGTTGGCGATTCTGTAGCCTATATTCAGTCTTCCCCGACGGCTGGTGAAATTACGCCGAGCGGACCGCTCGTTGTTGGGTTTTCAACTGCTTCGCTCAAGCCCGAACTTCCAAACACCGGCACTTCACTTGCTGAAATTGGAGGTTTGACTGCCCTTGCAATTGGTGGTGCTTTCATCGGTGCGACACTGCTTTACTTGCGTCGTCGCGTCGCTTAGTCAGAGCTTGCCCACAGACCAGAGCCAAGGTGGTCTCGTTCACTGAGAGCGGGGCCACTTTGCCGTTATCGGCACCTCGGCTTCAAGTCCGAAGCGGAGGACGAGCGCCGGTAGGCTCAACAGGTGAAGTCGATTTCCGAGTGTGCCATGAAGGAAAACTGGAGTGAGTGACCCTATCTCGCGAGTAACTGTGAAAGCCGAAAGCGACGGTTTCGCCCTGTTCAGCGACCGGAGCATCGTCGCGATGCGCGTCAATGGCGAACTTCGTGACCTTGCGCATCAGCTTGCCGTGGGCGACAGCGTGGAGGCTGTGACCATTGACTCCGTCGACGGTCTTGCCATCTTGAGACACTCAGCTGCCCACGTTCTCGCGCAAGCGGTTCAGAGCATCAATCCGGATGCCAAGCTCGGCATTGGCCCTCCGGTAACTGATGGTTTCTACTACGACTTCGACGTGATCGATGCGTTTACACCTGAAGACATGAAGGCTCTTGAGAAAAGGATGGAGCGCATCATTCGCTCTGGCCAGCGCTTCATGCGTCGGGTCGTTACAGAGGACGAAGCCCGCGCTGAATTGGCACATGAGCCTTACAAGCTTGAACTGATTGGCCTCAAGGGCGGCGGCACTGGCGACGACAATGAGAGTGTCGAGGTGGGCGGTGCTGAGCTGACCATTTACGACAACGTTGATCCGGCAACTGGCGAAACAGTCTGGAAAGACCTGTGTCGCGGACCACATTTGCCAAACACTCGAATGATCGGCAACGGCTTTGCCTTGACTCGGCTCGCAGCAGCCTATTGGCGTGGCAGCGAGAAGAACCCCCAGTTGCAACGCATCTACGGAACGGCCTGGCCGTCTAAAGAGGAACTTCGTGCGTACCAGGCTCGTCTTGAAGAAGCGGCAAAGCGCGATCACCGTCGACTCGGTGTGGAACTCGACCTCTTCTCGTTTCCTGAAGAAATTGGCTCGGGGCTGCCCGTCTTTCATCCCAAAGGCGGTGTCATTCGTCGAGTGATGGAGGACTATTCTCGTCGTCGCCACGAAGAAGCCGGTTACGAGTTCGTCTACACCCCACACATTACGAAGTCGAATCTCTTTGAGACCAGCGGACACCTCGATTGGTATTCCGACGGCATGTTCCCACCCATGAAGCTCGATGAGACACTCGACGAGCACGGGCATGTGGTCAAACCGGGTGCGGAGTACTACCTCAAGCCAATGAATTGCCCGTTTCATATCCTTATTTATCGGTCAAGCGGGCGGAGCTACCGTCAGCTCCCCATGCGACTCTTCGAATTTGGGTCTGTTTACCGCTACGAGAAGTCAGGCGTGGTTCATGGCTTGACGCGTGTTCGGGGTATGACTCAAGACGACGCCCACATCTTCACCACGCGCGAGAACATGAGGGATGAGCTGACAAAGCTTCTCGAATTCGTCATCTCGCTCTTGCGTGACTACGGTCTTGATGATTTCTACCTCGAGCTGTCGACGAAGGATCCGAACAAGTACGTAGGCGACGATGCTGTGTGGGAAGAAGCAACCGAGACACTGCGATCCGTTGCTGAAGAGTCAGGTCTTGAGCTCGTCCCAGATCCCGGTGGCGCTGCCTTCTATGGCCCAAAAATTTCGGTTCAAGCACGAGATGCCATCGGTCGCACGTGGCAGATGTCGACCATTCAGCTTGATTTCAACCTGCCCGAGCGTTTCGAGATTGAGTACACGGGAAGTGACGGCAACCGCCACAGGCCTGTAATGATTCACCGCGCACTCTTTGGTTCGATCGAACGCTTCTTCGGCGTACTGACCGAACATTACGCCGGCGCCTTCCCGCTGTGGTTGTCGCCAATTCAGGTCACGGGAATTGCCGTTGCTGAGGAGTACGAGCCCTATCTGCAGGGTGTCGTCGACGATTTGCGTGCTCAGGGCATCCGCGCTGAGTTGGACGCTTCTGATGACCGGATGCAGAAGAAGATTCGTAACGCCACGGCGCTCAAGACACCTATTCAGCTCATCGCCGGAGAAGAAGACCGCGCCAACGGTTCTGTGAGCTTTAGGTTCCGAGACGGAACCCAGCGCAACGGGGTTCCCGTCAGCGAAGCCATCGATTTGATTGTGCGTGCGAACACCGAGCACCGGCAAATCAACGGCGACGCAGATCTCTAGGACCAGTGGCACCCAATGGCGATGAAAGACGAGTTTGACGGCATTGATGTTGAATCCTCAACGAATTTCGCTGGTGTTCCTGACGAGTTTCAGCGCCTATGGACCCCGCACAGAATGGCCTACATTCAGCGCGGCCACGATGGTGAGCAGGATGACGCCTGTCCGTTTTGTGAGGCGCCGCAACGCAGCGACGAGGACGGATTGATTGTCTATCGCGGCGAGCTCGCGTTCGCCATCCTGAATCTGTATCCCTACAACGCCGGCCACATGATGATTTGTCCCTATCGTCACGTTGCGATGTATGACGACGCCACTGCCGAGGAGCTCGCGGAAATCGGTAGTCTTACTCAAACAGCAATGCGTGTGCTCAAAGACGTGTCACGCAACGAAGGATTCAACATCGGGATGAACCAGGGACGTGTCGCTGGCGCAGGGGTTGCAGACCATTTGCATCAGCACATCGTTCCGAGATGGTCTACCGATGCAAATTTCTTCCCCATCATTGCCAAGACGAAGGCCATAGTCAGTTTGCTCGGAGAAACGCGTCAAGCGCTTGCCGATGCGTGGCCCAAGTCGACCTAGACCCTCTAACCACCGCCACGAGATAAGAAGACAAGCACATGGCTGAGAAAGCACAAACCGGTTCGAACCGCGTCAAGCGCGGACTCGCTGAGATGCTCAAGGGCGGCGTCATTATGGACGTTGTCACTGCGGAACAAGCAAAGATTGCGGAGGACGCCGGCGCCGTCGCTGTCATGGCCCTCGAACGTGTTCCTGCAGACATTCGCTCGCAAGGAGGAGTAGCTCGCATGAGTGATCCCGACTTGATTCAGAGCATCATCGACACGGTGTCTATTCCCGTGATGGCCAAGGCGCGTATCGGCCACTTTGTGGAGGCTCAAATCCTAGAGCACCTCAAGGTTGACTACATCGACGAGTCAGAAGTTCTCTCGCCAGCCGACTACGTCAACCACATCGACAAATGGAAGTTCACGATTCCGTTTGTCTGCGGAGCTACAAACCTCGGTGAGGCGCTTCGTCGGATTAATGAAGGTGCCGCGATGATTCGTTCAAAGGGCGAAGCCGGGACCGGCGACGTTTCGGAGGCAACGAAGCACATCCGCAAAATCACATCTGAAGTTCGCGCGCTCTCGGCGATGTCCGAGGACGAGCTTTACGTCGCTGCGAAGGAGCTTCAGGCGCCGTATGAGCTTGTTCGCGAAGTCGCAGAGACTGGAAAGCTTCCCGTTGTTTTGTTCACCGCAGGTGGTGTTGCTACTCCGGCCGATGCCGCAATGATGATGCAACTTGGTGCTGACGGTGTCTTCGTCGGCTCTGGCGTGTTCAAGTCTGGAAACCCGGTGGAGCGAGCCAAGGCCATTGTGAAGGCAACGACCTTCTTCGATGACCCAGCAGTCGTAGCGGAAGCGTCTCGCGGGCTGGGTGAAGCAATGGTGGGCATCAACGTGTCCGATCTGCCGGCACCACATCGACTTGCCGAGCGTGGCTGGTAAAACAGGGCCACGAATCGGCGTACTCGCCTTACAGGGCGATGTGCGCGAACACGTGCTGATGTTGGAGTCGGTCGGCGCGCATGCCTCCCTCGTCCGCCGAGAGAATGAACTTTCTCAGGTAGACGGCCTCATTATTCCTGGGGGCGAGTCGTCGGTTATTGACAAATTGGCCCGCATTTTTGGCTTGTTCGACCCTCTGAAAACTGCGATCAAATCTGGGCTCCCTGTCTTGGGAACGTGTGCCGGACTCATCATGTTGTCGGAGAACATCCTTGACGGCATTGACGGTCAGCGTTCGCTCTGCGCCATTGATGTCGATGTGCGTCGAAACGCTTTTGGTGCACAGGTCGATTCTTTTGAAGTCGAGATTGACGCGCCAATGATCGCGCCGAGTCCGCTGGCAGCCGCATTTATTCGCGCACCCGTCGTCGAGCGCGTGGGGGAAGGCGTCGACGTTATTGCCACATTGTCGAGCGGAGAAGTCGTGGGTGTTCGTCAGGGAAACGCCATCGGCATTAGCTTTCACCCGGAGGTCTCAGGGGAACCACGTGTGCACGAGTACTTCTTGAAGGTCGTGGCCGCGCGCACCTCAGTCTGAGTTTGGTCGCGCCGAGCGAACGGGACTTCGGGAGAGTCTCAGTAGACTTTAGAGCATGTCTGGACACTCCAAATGGGCGACAACGAAGCACAAGAAGGCCGTCATTGATGCCCGCCGCGCAAAATCGTTTGCCAAGCTCATCAAGAACATCGAGGTCGCTGCGAAGCTCGGTGGAGCTGACCTGAGTGGCAACCCAACTTTGGTTGATGCCGTTCAGAAGGCGAAGAAGACGAGTGTTCCGAACGACAACATTGACCGTGCCATCAAGCGAGGTGCTGGGCTCTCTGGTGAGGCAATCGAATACATCACCATCATGTACGAAGGCTACGGACCGAACGGGGTTGCGCTCCTGATTGAATGTCTGACCGACAACAGGAACCGTGCCGCTGCCGAAGTTCGAATTGCCATGACACGCAACGGCGGCACGATGGCAGATCCAGGCTCAGTTGCCTACAACTTCAGTCGCAAGGGTGTCATTCGTGTTTCGGCAGAAGCGGGCACGACCGAGGATGACATTCTGGCTGCCGTGCTTGAAGCTGGAGCAGAGGATGTCTCGCTTGAGGGCGGAAACTTCGAAATCATTACTGACACGGCTGACATCGTGCCCGTTCGAACTGCGTTACAGGCTGCTGGTATCGACTACGAATCTGCAGACAGTGAGTTTGTCCCAAATCTTGCAGTAGAAATCGACGCGGACACCGCGCGCAAGGTCTTCAAGTTGATTGAAGCGCTTGAGGATTCTGACGATGTTCAGAATGTGTACAGCAACTTTGATCTAGCCGACGACGTCCTCGCGGAACTAGAGCAGGACTAAACGATCCCGTGCGCATCCTGGGCGTCGACCCTGGTCTTACCCGTTGCGGTGTCGGTGTCATCGATGTAGCAACGGATCGCTCAATCACCCTCGTTCACGTCTCCGTGATTCAGACGTCACCGTTGACTGACTTGCCACTTCGGTTGTTGCACATCAGGGATTCCCTCAGCGCACTCTTCGACGAATTTAGTCCTGGTCGAGTCGCCTTGGAACGGGTCTTCGCGCAACAGAATTTGCGCTCGGTGATGGGAACAGCCCAAGTAAGTGGATTGGTCCTGACCGAGGCCGCATCACGCAACCTCGGGGTCGACCTTCATACTCCGACTGAAGTGAAGGCGGCAGTCACGGGGTCTGGGCGAGCAAACAAGGACCAGGTCGCAACAATGGTCCGCAGGCTGACCGGCCTCTCTGACGAGAAGCTGTTGCCGGACGCAACCGATGCCCTAGCACTCGCCGTCTGTAACGCGTGGCGTGGCGGTTCCGGCGTTGGCGGGGGATCGGCGGGCGCCACGAGCGAACTCACCCCAGCCCAACGCCGTTGGCGGGATGCGGAGAGCCTCGCGCGTCGACGAGGACGAGCAAACTAATCTCGACATCGTGATTGCATCAGTGCGCGGGGAGGTCAGCGGGTTCAGCGGCCCGGTGTGCATTGTCGACGTTGGTGGCGTTGGTTATGCAGTGACGATTACTGAGCAGCATGCTCGTTCTCTGTCAATTGGTGACTCGATTCGCTTGGCAACGACCTTGATTGTTCGTGAAGACTCGATGCAGCTATTCGGATTTGAGACGAATGTCGAGCAAGAACTCTTTGAAGCACTCTTGACCGTCAGTGGAGTGGGTCCGAGATCCGCAATGTCGGTCCTCTCACACGTTTCACCCTCGGATATCTATCTCGCCGTTGTGTCAGAGGATGACTCTGTGTTCAAAAAGGTGTCGGGAATCGGCCCCAAAACAGCGAAGCTCATCATCGTCTCGTTGACCGGCAAACTGTCCGCGCTGTCCAGCCTGGCCACAGACGGAAATGTGAACAATGCCAATCAGCAAGCACTGACCGCCGGTCAATCTGATGCGACGCAGGCCGTTACGACTGCTCTCATCGGTCTTGGGTGGACCGAGCGAGTTGCCGCTGATGCAGTAAGTGCTGTCATCTCGAAGGATTCTCAGGTGGGATCAGCGGAACTTCTTCGACAAGCTTTGACGCGCTTGGGATCATCCTCTACCGGCACTTCTGCGTCGAGCGCGGAATCGGTCTCACGATGAGCCAGGACCACGATGTCAGTTCATCGTCTGGAGTTGAGGAGACGAATCCCCATCGCCTCGATGACAGCGAACTGGCCTTTGAAGGAGCTCTCAGGCCGGGCGGGCTTGACGAGTTTGTCGGGCAAGCAAAAGTCGTTGGTCAGCTGAGTTTGCTGCTTAAGGCCGCGGAAGCCGCCGGACGAACGCCGGATCACGTTTTGTTGGCAGGCCCACCGGGATTGGGAAAGACGACGCTGGCCATGATTGTCGCAAAGGAGGGGAATCGACCCCTGCGACTTTCGAGTGGTCCGGCGATTCAACACGCAGGAGATCTCGCGGCGCTCCTGTCTTCTCTCCAACCGGGGGACGTGCTGTTCATAGATGAAATACACCGAATGGCACGCTCTGCCGAGGAGATGCTGTATCTCGCCATGGAAGATTTTCGCGTTGACATCATGGTTGGCAAGGGAGTCGGAGCCACGTCAATTCCTCTCGAGCTTCCTCCGTTCACACTCGTGGGAGCCACGACCCGCACAGGTCTTTTGGCCAACCCACTGCGAGATCGGTTTGGGTTCACGGGTCACCTCGAGTTCTACAGTGCAGACGAGCTCCTGCACGTAGTCAGCCGCTCGGCATCCCTGCTCAAGATGGAAATCCCTGAGGATGCGCTGCTGGAGATTGCGCGTCGATCACGGGGCACACCTCGAATCGTCAACCGTTTGTTGCGTCGCGTGCGGGACTACCTTGAGGTGCACTCAAATCTGAACCCCCGAGATGCAACCGACGCAGCGCTCACACTGTATGACGTGGATGCTCGTGGACTAGATCGTCTCGATCGATCTGTTTTGGAAGCCCTGGTTGTGAGGTTCAACGGAGGGCCTGTCGGGTTGAGTTCGCTCGCCGTTTCCATTGGAGAAGACGCGGAAACAATCGAAGCAGTAGTCGAGCCGTTTCTCATTCGCGAGGGACTTCTCACCCGCACAGCCCGCGGAAGAATTGCCACAGCGGCAGGCTATGAACACGTCGGTGCGCAGGCGCCCGGTCCATCGAACCCGCTCTTTTAGTGACCTATACTGAACACGCGCAACAGCGCGATTTCTTTCACGAAAGCGTTTGGATTTTTCATGGACTTCACCACCATTCTGATGGTCGCCGTTCTCGGCGTTCTCGTCTTTTTCATGATTCGCAATGGTCGCAAGCGACAGAAGGATGCTCTTGAGCTCCAGAAGCGTGTTGTCGCCGGCGCTGAGGTCATGACGAGTTTTGGCGTCTTCGCCACGGTCAAGTCCATTGACGAAGAGAACAACAAGGTTGTCCTCGAGATTGCACCAAAGTCAACAATGACGGTTGCGCGTCAGGCGGTAGTCCGCGTGATTGATGCTGTGGAGTCAACGGGCAACACCACCGCTTCCGAGAAGTCTTCCAAGTAGCCATTTTTGTGCCGTACCGTCGGCACCTCGTTCCTTAGACAAAAAGGCATTAATTCGTGGCCAAGAATTCTTCTCGTAACTCGGCGTGGCGCCCACTAATCTGGCTCCTTGTCCTCGTTGTTGCACTCATCGGTGCAAATGGCGCCGGCGTTCTCTTCAATGGCGCCGCGTGGACACCAAAGCTTGCACTTGACCTTGAGGGCGGAACGCAGATTGTCTTGACGCCGACTCTCCAGAGCGGCGAGACGGTCAGCGAAGAGCAGTTGACGCAGGCAGTGTCGATTATTCGTCAACGCATTGACGCAGCCGGTGTTTCGGAGTCCGAGATCAACACGCAGGGAAGCAACAACATTGTTGTGTCCATCCCGGGTCAACCTGATGATCAGACGCTCGCTCGTATTCAAGCCTCGGCCAAGCTCGACTTCCGTCCCGTTCTCGTCGCCGGATCGCCGTCGTCGGAGCAGATCGGTGCTGATGGCTCTACGATTACGCCCTCATATGACGCATCCCTCCCCAATGTTCCATCCATCACTCCAAGCAACGGGTCGGACCTGAACTGGATCACGCCTGAGCTCGAATCTCGTTTCCTGGCATTCAACTGTTCCGCGGATGTATCGCAGACGGTGAACTCGGCCCCAGCGAACGAACCGTTGGTCACCTGTGACGACACCAACACGGCAAAGTTCATCTTGGGTCCAGTTGAGCTCGATGGTGGCGACATTAGTGACGCCTCGGCTGGTCTCATCACGACGCAGACCGGCTCATCGACAGGTCAATGGGCAGTCAATCTTGTATTCAACGACGCGGGAACATCAGCCTTCGCGGACATCACGGCCCGCTTGAACGGCCTGACTGGTTCTCAGAACCAGTTCGCTATCGTGCTTGACGGCAAGGTCATTTCAGCGCCGGCCACGAAGGCCGTAATCACGGATGGCAAGCCACAAATCAGTGGTGGATTCACTCAAGAGTCGGCCAAGACGCTTGCTGACCAACTCAAGTACGGCGCGCTGCCCATCGGCTTCGAAGTTCAAAGCTCCGAGACGATTTCTGCAACGCTCGGTTCGACACAGCTGCAAAGCGGATTGCTCGCAGGACTCATCGGATTGATACTTGTCGTGGTCTATTCACTTTTCCAATATCGCCTTCTCGGCTTGGTCACAGTGTTGTCCTTGACCGTGGCCGCGGTCATCACGTATTTCTTGGTCACGCTACTGTCGTGGACCGAGGGCTACCGTCTTTCACTGGCTGGTGTAGCCGGGTTGATTGTCGCTATCGGAATTACAGCAGACTCATTTATCGTCTACTTCGAGCGAATTCGGGATGAGTTGCGCGAAGGTCGCGGTCTTGAGTCTGCCGTTGAGAATGGGTGGCGACGAGCGATTCGAACAATCGTTGCTTCGGATGCGGTCAACTTCCTTGCTGCAGCCGTGCTGTTCATTCTGGCCGTTGGAAACGTTCGTGGCTTCGCCCTCACGCTCGGATTAACAACGATTGTTGACCTCGTCGTGGTCATGTTGTTCACGCATCCTGTTCTGCGACTGATGAGTCGCAACAACTTCTTCGCGAATGGTCACCCGTTGAGCGGTCTAGATCCGAAGGCGCTCGGAGCGGTCTATCGCGGACGAGCCCAGTTCGCACCTCCTGCTGCGCGTGTCTCAACCGGAAAAGCAGCCAAGTCCCACAAAGAAGCTGTTCGTCGCCAAACCATCGCAGAGCGAAAGGCCGCGGCTGCGGATACCAACACATCGGTGAAGGGTGACGATTAATGGCCAGCTTGACGTCGTTTGGTAATGACCTCTACACCGGTAAGCGATCTATTGATTTCGTTGGGCGCCGACGTATTTGGTACGCCATTAGCGTGGTTCTCATTGCCATCAGTATCTTGGGGCCAATCGCGCGTGGTGGCTTCAACTTCGGTATTGAGTTCACCGGAGGGTCGGAGTTTGTCGTATCGGGAGTGCCGGGAGCAGACCAAGCTCTTGCGAGCGACGCGGTCGAAACCGTGGTTCCCGATGTGGCCGCCAAGGTGTCAACGTTGGGAAGTGAATCCATTCGTGTTCAAACATCCCAACTGACCGATACGGAAACGCGTGAGATTCGTCAGGAGCTCGCGACCGTCTACTCTGTGACACCCGAAGAGATCACGGCCTCCTTCATCGGGGCTACGTGGGGACAGGACATCACGAGTCAGGCTATTCGCGGGCTTGTCGTCTTCTTGATTCTGGCGGCAATCGTCATGGCCCTGTATTTCCGAACGTGGAAGATGTCACTCGTGGCCATCGTCGCGCTCCTGCACGACGTCATCATTACTGCAGGCATCTACGGGATCACAGGCTTCGAAGTCACACCCGGCGCGGTTATCGGTCTTTTGACCATTCTTGGCTACTCGTTGTATGACACCGTCGTTGTGTTCGACAAGATTCGGGAGAACACGACTGGACAGTCTCTTGACACGACGAAAACGTTCGGTCAGCTCGTGAACCTTGCCATTAACCAAACGCTCGTGCGTTCCATCAACACCTCGGTGGTGGCAGCACTACCCGTGGCGTCGATTCTTTTCATTGGAGCTTTCGTGCTCGGTGCGGGCACGCTTCGCGACATCTCACTCGCTCTTCTGATCGGTATTGCCATTGGTACGTACTCGACACTTTTCTTGGCGGCGCCGATGTATGCGCAGCTTCGTCAGCGAGAGCCCGAGACCGCGAAGCATGACAAGAAGGTTCTTTCAGAACAGCGTTCTTCGGTCAAGGCCTAGGCACCAGGTTTGTTGCCTGAGATGGCAACCGCGCCTCGCTTGTCCGGAGCATAATGGGATGAGGAGGCAACATGGCTGAGGCATCGACGGCACCTGCCCTTCGTCGCCTTGTGCCAAGGCTGTTCAGTCGGTCCCAATCCGCCGGAGGTTTCGAGCAGCTCCTCAAGACTGTTCGAAAGCATCATCCAAAGTCTGATCTTTCCGGTGTTGAGCGCGCCTATCAAAAGGCAAAGGCTGCGCATGAGGGCCAGCTGCGTCGCTCAGGCGAGCCGTACATCACCCATCCGGTCGCCGTTGCGCAGATTCTGGCCGACCTTGGTATCGGGGCCAAGACGATTCAAGCCGCACTCCTTCACGACACCGTCGAGGACACCGACTACACGCTAGATAAGGTCAGTGAAGACTTCGGCGCAGAGGTTGCAATGCTTGTCGACGGCGTGACGAAACTCGACAAGGTCAAGTACGGCGACAGCGCACAGGCGGAAACAGTGCGCAAAATGATTGTCGCAATGTCCAAGGACATTCGAGTTCTCGTCATCAAGCTCGCCGATCGCCTACACAATGCCCGTACGTGGGGATTTATGCCCCGGGAAAGCGCTGAGCGCAAGGCCCGTGAAACGCTTGAGATCTATACGCCGTTGGCTCACCGCCTCGGAATTCAGACGATGAAGTGGGAACTCGAGGACCTCTCTTTCGCAGTCCTTCACCCGAAGATTTACGCAGAGATTGAGAACCTCGTCACTGACCGTCAGCCCCAACGTGAGGATTTCGTGCGTCGGGTTGTCGGCGAGGTGACAGACGACCTGCGTTCCGCAAAAGTCCGTGGAGACGTAGCCGGTCGACCCAAGCAGTTCTATTCGATTTACCAGAAGATGGTCCAACGCGGTCGCGAGTTCGATGACATCTACGACTTGGTCGGCATTCGCATCATCGTTCCGACTGTTCGCGACTGCTACGCACTATTAGGTCTGATTCACGCGCGGTGGAACCCACTTCCGGGTCGCTTCAAGGACTACATCGCAACACCAAAGTTCAATCTGTATCAGTCACTTCACACAACAGTCGTCGGCCCCGAGGGCCGAGCAGTAGAGATTCAAATCCGTACACCAGAGATGCATCATCGGGCCGAATACGGGGTTGCTGCCCACTGGATGTACAAAGACAGAATGGGCGCAGGCAAAACCGAAGCCACACCTGTTCAAGACACGGACATGGCCTGGCTTGCGCACCTCAACGATTGGCAAGCGGAAACTGACGACCCGACTGAGTTTCTTGATTCTCTGCGCTTCGAAATTGGAGCGAAAGAGGTTTATGTATTTACCCCTAAAGGCCGAGTTGTCGGGCTAACTCAAGGCGCGACTCCCATTGACTTTGCCTACGCGGTCCACACTGAGGTTGGCCATCGCACCATGGGCGCCAAGGTAAATGGACGCATCGTCACGCTTGACAGCCCATTGACCACGGGAGACGTCGTTGAGATTCTGACGTCCAAAAACCCTGATGCGGGTCCGAGCCAGGACTGGCTCACGTTCGTAAAGTCCACGCGCACGCGCAACAAGATCAAGGCCTGGTTCTCCAAGGAGCGCCGGGAGGAAGCAATTGAACAGGGCAAGGATGCTCTCGCGCGCGCCATGCGAAAGCAAAACCTGCCCATAGCGCGTATCCTCACCCCAGACACACTCGGAGCGGTAACGGCCGCTCTGCGCTTTGACGACGTCAGCACGCTTTACGCAGCTCTTGGAGAAGGCAACGTCTCCGTTCAGAGCGTCTTAGAAAAGATTCTCGCGTCGGTCAATGCGGAGCAAGACATTGAAGCTCCCGATTTTGTTGTGCCCATCAAGTCACCACAGCGCGCCTTCCGTTCTAACGATTCCGGCGTACTGGTGAGAGGCGCTCCTGACATTCTCGTCAAACTCGCAAAATGCTGCACACCTGTTCCAGGTGATCCGATTGCCGGTTTCGTCACGCGTGGGCAGGGAGTATCTGTTCATCAAGCGGCATGCCACAACGTGACCATGCTTCAGAGCGAACGTGAGCGTCTCATCGAAGTGGAATGGGCTCCCAACTCAAAGGGCATCTACCTAGTGCAGATTCAGATAGAGGCTCTCGATCGGTCGGGCTTGTTGAGCGATGTCACGCGCGTGTTGTCGGAAAACCATGTCAACATCCTGAGCGCATCTGTTTCCACGAGCCAGGAACGACTTGCCATTAGCCGCTTTGTATTTGAGATGTCTGACCCGATTCACCTAGATCGTTTGCTGAGCGCAGTTCGCCGCATTGATTCCGTTTATGACGTCTATCGCGTGAGTGAGGGTTAGCTACTTGCAGCTCGTAGTCGTGAGATTGCACGATCTTTATACGGTAAGTGAGCTGATTCGTTGAGCCGACTACGAGCGCGATTGAGCGCTCCGGTCTGCGTGAGTTCTAAGTTTCGAAGGATCTCGAGGATGCGAGATTCGGGAAGCCCAGATTCGGGAAGCCCAGATTCATAGCGCGCTAAGTCAAGGACGGTGCGGACTACCGACGAGACCATTCCTGTTCGCGTGTGCACGATGTCTCGATCGCCCCAAATGAGGTCCCGAATTCTTACGTCGGTAGGTATTGCGATTCCAACTCGTGACCCGTCGGCTCGGGCGACTTCCCATCGAATAGGAGCTTCGGTCACGCACCCCCAGACCCAGGCGGCAGCGAGTCCAACAACCACCAGCCCATCGGTAAACAGTGGCGTTGCAGCGCTGAGGCGTGACGCAAAATCTAGCGGCGTCGAGATTGGAATGTGTTGGCGCCCGAACGCCCAGACTTCACCATCAAGTGTCATCGCACGCAGTTCGCTGGGGGACAGGTCAGCTAGTGACAGAGGATTGGTCAGGTTGAGCATGACGGCATAATGCGTCTTTGAGCAACGAGTTTCTCACGAGCGAACGAATCTGTGGAAAACCTGACGGGAGGTCTAGCCCAGAACTGTGAGCCAGGATTTTTGCGTCTCGAGTGCGGCGGAAAGCTCTTTCACTTTGCGATCATCGTTGGCCGCCTGTGCACGAGAAATCTCGTCCTCCAGCTTCGCGATTTTGTCCGTCAACGCAGATGCGAGTTCCGATTGGCGTGCCACTCGTTCGGGGTTGGTGGCATCCCAGTGCGCCTCGTCAAGCTTACGAACGGCAGCCTCAATCTTGCGCATGCGATCGTCGACGGACTTCATGGCGTTTCGAGGAACCTTGCCAGCGGCATCCCACTTCTTGGCAATTGCGTTCAGAGCATTTCTGGCTTGGACACGGTCCGTCATCGACAAGATTGGCTCAGCCTCGACCAGAATGGCTTCCTTTACCTTCAAGTTCTCGGCGAAGGACTCATCCTCAGCCGCAACCTCTGCCGCCTTGGCGGAGTAAAGGGCATCCCCTGCAGCTTTGAAGCGAGCCCAGAGGGCGTCGTCGAGCTTACGTCCCGCACGTGGAGCGAGCTTCCAGTCGTCGAGCAGTGCGCGGTAGGCCGTGATTCCGCTCGCACCCTTGGTTGAGAGTGCCTCGGCCTTCTTGATGAGCCCTTCTTTTGCCGACTTACTCTCTTTGTTTCGGGCGTCAACTTGTGCAAAGTGAGTTCGTCGACCGTGATCAATCGTCGATCGAGCGGCACGAAAACGCTTCCACAATTCGTTTGCTGTTGCTTTGGGGAATCGGGGCGTCGCCTTCTGGTGCCCTTGCCACCGAACAAACAACCCGTCTACTGCGACCGAGAGGTTCTTCCAGTTTGCAGATTCATTCGCTGAGCCTGCGAGCTTTTCAATCTCTTCAACGATGGCCGTGCGCTCAGCGATTGCCGCCGCCGCAGCCTCTTCGGATTGTTCAGTTTGCTCTTCCTGGAGCTTGCCTAATTCGGCAGCAATGCCGTCGAGACGCTTCTCCAAGGCCGGGAAATCTCCGACACCGTAACCGGCAACGACGCCGGCGCGAAGCGTGTCTGCATTTGCCTGCAGATCATTCGCAGGGGCGCCACGTTTCAGGCGCTGCTCGAGCAGAGAAATCGCTAGAGAAAGGTCACCATACTTGCGCTCGAAGAAGGCGAGAGCTTCCTCGCCGGTTACGTCTGGATATGCACCAACCAAACGCTCTCCATCGGGAGTGCGGCAATAGACATTGCCTTCCGCGTCGACGCGGCCCCATGGCTTCTCGGTCATGATTGTGCTTCTCTCTTCAGTCAGTTCGTGCGGTCTCTAGCCTATGCCCGGCATGGCGCTCTACTGCAGGGTTATTCCTTTGATGGTGACGGGCACGACCGGTGGTCCATCAGTCGTGCCATTTTGCGCACCAGCGTCGATGACCGCAGCCTGAAGGGCTCCAAGACCAGAGGTAATTCGGCCGATAACTGTGTATCCACCTGCTTGATCGCTGGGGATGGTGCTGTCTGCGTACACGATAAAGAACTGGCTGCCCTGTGTCGAAGCGTTCCCGCCCTGGCGCGCCATTGCGAGCGTTCCCGCCGGGTAGAGATTGTCAATGGGTTCGTTCTCGATTGGGCCATAGGAATATCCCGGTCCACCAGTCCCGTCCCCTCGGGGGTCACCGCACTGCAGGACAAAAATCCCCGCTGTCGTCAAGCGGTGGCACGAGACATTGTTGTAAAACCCAGACAGCGCCAAAGACAGGGTGCTGGCAACAGCTTGAGGCGCCGCGGCTCCATCAAGTTCGACATCGAGTGTCACGTCGTTGAGTTGCATGGTACCCGTCCACGTTCGATTCTCGGAAAGCGCCGGATCGGGAATTGGCTGCGATTCAGACTCGGGGGTCGGTGCGGCCGTAGGCGTTGCCACAACTTCAGGAAAAAGAGCCACATGAGCAAACTGAGCTCCGAGTGCGAGAGCTGTCACGGCAACCACGGCCCCGGCGGCAATCAGATTGTCTCGTTTTCGACGCCCAATGATTCGAGTGTGAACTTCTTGACGGGCTTCGTAGGCACGTACGCGGTCACGCGCAACGCGATCATTGTTGTTCTTCTTTTGAGCAGCCACGAGTGGGTTGTCCCTTGTCTTTCTATTTGGACATTGTTGTCTGACGCAAATACCAGATTCGAATCTAATCGATGCGCGGTGCTTGTCAGAACTGCGCCGGGGTAGCCTGTTTGCGTGGTGGCAGAAAATCCTGGTCTGGGAGGGGGAACGGCTCCTCTGGCTGTTCGCATGCGCCCCAGAACACTTGCCGAGGTGGCTGGTCAAGGTCACCTGCTGACCTCTGGGTCACCTCTGGCGCAACTTGCGAACCCTGAATCGACAGCCGGAGTGTCCGTCATTTTGTGGGGACCTCCCGGAACGGGCAAGACCAGCCTTGCCAACGTCATTGCGCGGCAGAGCAACAGATCTTTCGTTGAGTTGTCCGCCGTTACTGCTGGCGTCAAAGACGTGCGTGAGGTCATGGACAAGGCCCGGAGCAATCGAGAAATGTTCGGAGCATCAACTCTTCTGTTTCTTGATGAAATCCATCGCTTCAACAAGGCGCAACAGGATGCGCTACTGCCGGGTGTGGAAAATGGCATTGTCACTCTGATAGCTGCGACAACAGAGAATCCCTCGTTTAGCGTCGTTTCACCCTTGTTGTCGCGGAGCCTCCTGCTTCGGCTCGAGCCCTTGAGCGATGAAGATGTGGCGTTGCTCATCCGTCGCGCTCTCGACGCACCACACGGCCTCGCGGGTCAGTTCACGATCGACGAGGAGGCGCTGGACGCCCTCGTCAGGTTCTCGTCCGGCGACGCTCGTAGAGCCTTGACGAGTGTGGAGGCAGCCGCTGGCATCGCGCGCGC
Organism: Microbacteriaceae bacterium; assembly: GCA_041303845.1. GTDB lineage: Bacteria > Actinomycetota > Actinomycetes > Actinomycetales > Microbacteriaceae > RFQD01. The sequence continues at coordinate 17,999 of JBFYOK010000173.1, forward strand.
CACCGAATCGGTGGTCATTACGTCTGATCTCGTTTCGCAGGCGGTTGATCGCGCGCTTCTCAGATATGACCGTCAGGGAGACGAACACTACGACGTTGTTTCTGCATTCATTAAGTCGATTAGGGGCTCTGACGCAGACGCCGCAATTCACTATCTCGCGCGGATGATAGAAGCAGGGGAGGACCCGCGATTCATAGCGCGTCGGCTCGTCATTTCAGCATCTGAAGACATCGGTCTTGCAGAACCTCGGGCGCTAGATATCGCGACCGCAGCGGCAGACGCAGTCGCGTTCATCGGAATGCCTGAGGGGCGCATCCCGCTTGCCGAGGCAACAATTTTCCTCGCTCTCAGTCCCAAATCGAACTCGGCCTATAGTGCCATCAATCGAGCAATAGACGACGTTCGGGCCGGACGATCGGGCGCTGTTCCAAAACACCTCCGAGATGGGAGTTACCCCGGTGCAAAGTCACTCGGGCATGGCACGGGTTACGTGTATGCGCACAATGAACAGCATGGGATCGCGACTCAGCAGTACTTGCCGAGTGAGCTAAGCGGCACGGAGTACTACGTTCCGACGGATCGGGGCAATGAGAGCGGAATGAGCGAGCGACTATCTCGCATCCGTCGGATTCTGCGCGGCGAGTAGGCGTGCTAGTGTTTACACGCCTGATTTCTTGGTCTATGCGTGCGGCTGCGCAGGACCAAAGGAAACGATCTGGAACAGCCCTGTAGCCGGGCTCCTGGCAAAAACCTCTCATTTTTCGCGCGACATCCGTGCGCGCGCTATCACGTTGAGAAACCGAAAGGAAATCGTGTCTGACAAAGCACGTACCCGCAGTAAGACCCGCCTGAGCCGCGCGCTCGGCATTCCGCTCACTCCGAAGGCAGCCAAGTACCTCGAGAAGCGTCCATACGCTCCGGGAGAGCACGGTCGCACCAAGCGCAAGGCCGACAGCGACTATGCCGTTCGTCTGCGTGAGAAGCAGCGCCTTCGCGCCCAGTACGGCATTCGCGAAGCACAGCTTCGTCGAGTCTTCCAAGAGGCGCGTCGTACCGATGGTTTGACGGGTGAGAACTTGGTCGAGCTTCTCGAAATGCGTCTCGACGCGCTCGTTCTGCGTTCGGGCTTTGCCCGCACGCAGGCACAGTCTCGTCAGATGGTCGTCCACCGTCACATCACCGTCGACGGTCAGCTCGTTGATCGCCCGTCGTTCCGCGTGAAGCCCGGTCAGGTCATCCAGGTCCGCGAGCGCAGTGAGGGAATGGAGCCATTCCAGGTAGCTGCCGCCGGTGGCCACGTGGATGTTCTTCCTCCCGTCCCTGGTTACCTCGATGTTGAGCTTGACAAGCTGCGCACCACGCTGGTGCGTCGCCCCAAGCGTGCCGAGGTTCCTGTGACGTGTGAAGTTCAGCTCGTCGTCGAGTACTACGCAGCTCGCTAACAACACAATCGTTTACTTCGGAGACGGCCACTTGCTTCGGCAGGTAGGCCGTCTTCGTCGTTAACCTTGGTTTTCGGGGCTCGTTATTCGTCACCTAGACTTGGAGATTATGAAGAACTTTCTCCTCATTTCATTTGGTGTCGTTGCAGGTTTCGTTATTGCCCACGAGGTGAGCAAGACCGAATCCGGCAAAGCCTTTCTTGCGAACGTCGACTCAGCCGTCGAAGGCGTGAAGGAGGCCGTCGTGGACGGTTACCGCACACGCGATGCTGAGATTCGTCAGAGCAAGTAAAGCTCTATGAAGACCGCCGAGATTCGCCAACGCTGGCTCGACTACTTTGCGAAGAACGGCCACACGGTAGTTCCGTCCGCTTCGTTGGTAAGTGACGACCCCACCCTGCTCTTTACGGTTGCCGGAATGGTCCCGTTCATCCCGTATCTCTCCGGTCACGTCCCGCCGCCTTATCCCCGCGCCACGAGCGTTCAAAAGTGCATCCGAACGCTCGATATTGAGGAGGTCGGCAAAACTACGCGTCATGGCACGTTCTTCCAGATGAACGGAAATTTCTCTTTCGGTGACTACTTCAAAGAAGGAGCCATCGGTTATGCCTGGGAGCTGCTGACGTCTTCGGAGAAGGACGGCGGACTTGGTTTTGCTGAGCGAGACCTCTGGGTAACCGTCTACGAAGACGACGACGAAGCCATTGACCTGTGGACCAACATTGCAGGGCTTCCAGCGGAACGCATTCAGCGCCGTGGCAAAGAAGACAACTACTGGTCGACGGGTCAACCCGGTCCAGCCGGGCCATGCTCGGAGATCTATTTTGATCGCGGCCCGAAGTACGGGATTGAAGGGGGTCCCGTCGCCGACGAAGACCGCTACATCGAAATCTGGAACCTCGTCTTCATGCAGTATGCGCGTGGTGAAGGAACGAGCAAGACAGAGTTCGAGATTTTGGGTGAGCTGCCCAACAAGAACATCGACACCGGCATGGGGCTCGAGCGAGTGGCCTTCCTCAAGCAAGGCGTAGAGAATCTGTACGAAATTGACCAGGTTCGACCCGTTCTCGATCGTGCCGCTGAACTCGCTGGGGTAACTTACGGCAAGAGCCACGAGGATGACGTGCGCCTGCGGGTTATCGCCGATCACGTGCGCTCAGCGCTCATGCTCATGTCCGACGGTGTCACGACGTCGAACGAAGGTCGGGGCTACATTCTTCGTCGCTTGCTCCGCCGGACTGTGCGTTCGATGCGCCTACTTGGAGTCGACGCCCCAACATTCCCTGAACTCTTCACCGCATCACGTGATGCCATGAAGGATGCCTATCCCGAGGTCGAGAAGGACTTCGCCCGCATCGCACAGACTGCCTACGGCGAAGAGGAAACCTTCTTGAAGACTCTCGTGGCGGGGACAACTATTCTCGACACCGCAGTTGCGGAAACGAAAACCAAGGGATCCGCTCGTTTGGCCGGTGACACGGCATTCCTACTTCACGACACCTTCGGTTTCCCTATTGACCTGACATTGGAGATGGCCGAAGAAGCCGGTCTCACTGTCGATCGAGCATCGTTTGACGCTCTGATGGCCGAACAACGACAGCGTGCGAAGGCCGATGCGAAAGCCAAAAAGTCAGTACTAGCCGATCTCAGTGTCTACAGCGAGCTTCGTGCGGCAGGCGAGACGGTTTTCACCGGATATGACGAACTGGATACTGAATCCGCGGTTCTGGGTCTGCTCAAAGAGGGCGTTCCCGTGCTGTCGGCAACGGTTGGAGATACCGTCGAAGTCATTTTGAAGGCGACGTCTCTCTATGCCGAATCTGGTGGACAGGAATCTGACGCCGGCACCATTGCTGGGGCGGGCTTCTCGCTCGAAGTACTTGACGTACAAAAGCCCATCAAGGGACTTGTCAGTCACACTGCAGTTGTGCGGGCGGGAACGATTGCGGTCGGCGATGTCGCCAGCACTCACGTTGACCGAGTGTGGCGGCGCGCTGCAACTCAGGCGCACAGTGCCACACACTTGATACACGCCGCGCTTCGAGAAACGCTCGGCAGCACAGCTCATCAGAGCGGTTCGTACAACAAGGCCGGCTACATGCGTCTCGATTTCTCGTGGAACGAAGCGCTTTCTCCGTCGACTCGATCCGAGATTGAGGAAATTGCGAACAACGCGATTCTTGCGGATTTTGACGTTGTCACGAGGGAACTAGCTCTGGATGACGCCAAAGAGCTCGGAGCTATGGCTCTGTTCGGCGAAAAGTATGGGGACGTCGTAAGGATGGTCGACATCGGTGGACCATGGTCGCGCGAGTTGTGCGCGGGGACGCACGTGTCCCGTAGTTCCCAGGTGGGACTCGTCAGTATCGTCAGCGAGGCTTCCGTGGGTTCGTCGAACCGACGTATTGAAGCAATGGTCGGACAGGACGCCTTCCGAAGTCTTGTCGTTGAGCGGTCAATCGTTGCTGAGCTCAGTGCATCGCTCAAGACGCCGCGCGATCAGGTTGTGGCTCGTGTCAGTGAGCTGGTTTCGAACCTCAAGTCGGCGGAACGCAAAGTCTCAGAGTTCGAAGGTCGCATGCTTCGCGAGCAAGTTCCCGCTCTGCTTGCAAAGGCCGCAGCGTCTGGTCCGGTCTCCGCCATCATTTCTCGCGTCGATGGAGTCGGGTCGAGCGATGATCTTCGCGGTCTCGTGACTGCAGTTCGCGAAAAGGTTCAGTCGGAAGCGTTTGTCATTGCGTTGGGTGCCGTGATTGACGCCAAGCCCAGCGTCATTGTGGCGACCACAGACGCGGCCCGCGCTTCCGGTGTCAGCGCTGGTTCCCTTGCCAAGGTTGCCGCGACCGTTCTCGGTGGTGGAGGCGGTGGACGTGACGATATGGCTCAAAGTGGAGGTTCTGACGCAACGCAACTTGAGCCTGCGTTGGCTGCACTTGGCGGTGCACTTGGGTCCTAAGACGTGAGGCGAGGCGTAAGACTGGGTGTTGACGTAGGAACTGTGCGAGTGGGCGTTGCTCGTTCGGATGCCGACGGAATGTTGGCAACGCCGGTTGAAACGATAGCCCGAGGCGACGGAGACGTAGACGCCATCGCGTGTATGGCCGGTGATCTCGATGTCATCGAGATTTACGTCGGGCTCCCTCTGGCGTTGTCCGGGGCTCAGTCCGCATCAACGCGCGATGCAATTTCTTTTGCCCAGCACCTGACAGTGGCAACGTCTGTCCCGATTCGCATGATTGACGAACGATTGACAACGGTTTCAGCCCATTCGGCGTTGCGACTCAGCGGCAAGAAGGCAAGCCGGTCGCGTTCCGTTGTTGACCAGGTTGCCGCTGTTATGCTCCTTCAGCATGCGCTTGATAGCGAGCGTGCGCAAAACGCCACTCCCGGACTGGGCTTGGCCGACGTTAGCTGAGGAGTTGTGATGTCCAACATCGACGACGTATTTGGGAGCAAGTCGACGTCTGGCTATTACCCGCCAGCCCCTTCGGCCGGAGGTACCCCGGACTTCAACCGTCCGCGTCGCGGACGAGGTCGCACTGCGCTGATTGCAACCGTCGCATCGCTTGCATCGCTTTTGCTCCTCGGCGGCGCAGCTACGTGGGCGTTTACGGCCGGACCACTCGCGGGTGTCTTTGCCCCCGCTGAGGATTTTGAAGGTACTGGAACTGGTGAGGTACTTTTCACCATTCAAGACGGCGATATTGGTGATGTCATCGCGAACAATCTGGTCAGCGCTGGCGTGATCAAAGCGTTCGATCCGTTCTACAAGCTTCTTCTTGAAGCCGATCCGCAAATCGTTTTCGTTCCGGGTGTCTACTCCTTGAAATTGGGCATGTCCTCACAGGCCGCACTTGACGCACTCCAAGATTCTGACAACTTGGTCACCGTTCAGATTGTGGTTCCCGAAGGTGAAGTAGAGTCCGACATTCTGGACACCATCGCAACAGAAACGGGCATTCCTCTGACCGAGGTGCAAGCAGCTGCGGCGGACTACACCTCATATGGTCTGCCGCCAGAAGCGTCGTCGCTTGAGGGCTTCCTGTTTCCCGCCACGTACGACTTCAGTCCGGGACTCACAGCCCGCGAAATTCTTCAAGCCATGGTGGACCGCTGTTTTGAAGCACTCGATTCGGCACAGGTCGCTGAGGCTGATCGTTACCGCGTGATTGTTTTTGCTTCGCTCGTGCAGAAGGAGTCCGGACTCAAGGATGACTTTTACAAAGTCGCTCGCGTGTTCCAGAACAGACTCGATCAAGGTTGGAACATGGAGTCGGATGCCACCGTTGCTTATGGCACGGGCAACACGTACCGAGTCGAGACGACCTCAGCGGAACGTGCCGACGAGTCAAACTTGTACAACACGTACATCCACTCTGGACTTCCATACGCCCCGATTTCGAATCCGGGCGACCTAGCCATTGATGCTGTGCTGAATCCGGCGGACGGACCATGGATGTTCTTCGTTACGTGGAATCTCGACACCGGAGAAACTATTTTTTCCGAGACAGCCGACGAGCATCAAGCCGGGGTAGACATCTGGGTGGCGTGGATGGATGAACACCCTGAGTACCAGTAGCTGGCACCTTGGGGTTGTCGGAGATCCGGTAGAACACTCCCGCTCTCCGCAGCTGCATCGAGCAGCCTATGACGTGCTTTCGTTGGATTGGTCCTACGACCGTCAGCGCGTCACCGCGGGCAATCTTCTGGAGACCGTTCAGAATCTTGACGCTTCCTGGCTCGGACTCTCGGTGACAATGCCGCTAAAGCAGGAAGCTTTTGCTCTGGCAAAGTACCGCGATGCTGCCTCGAAACTGACCGGTGTATCGAACACCTTGTTGTTCGACGGTAAAGATTGGGACGCGTTCAACACGGATGTTCTCGGATTAGTGAATCCGTTGAAGCGCATCGGAGTTGCGAGTCTTTTGTCTGCCACGGTTGTCGGTTCGGGTGCCACAGCACGTTCGGCACTAGTCGCCGCTGCCCATCTTGGTGTCGAAGCTGTCGTCTTTGTTGCTCGTTCCCCGGAGCGGGTCACAAATCTCATTCAACTTGGTCACGACCTCGGCATCGAGTCTTCGTATGTCGACATTGAGAAATTGGGTACAGTCGCGCCGAGCCCACTCACCATCAGCACCATCCCGGGTTCTGCCGACGTGAATCTTGATGCGCTTGTGTCGCCTGATTCAATCCTGTTCGACATTGCATACGATGTGTGGCCGAGCGTCAATGCACAGCGCTGGCACGATCGCGGCGGCCGAACCATTAGCGGCCTTTCGATGTTGGCGGCACAGGCGCTCGAGCAGGTTCGCATCTTCGTGACTGGTTCGGACGAGACTCCATTGCCTCGCGAAGACGAGGTGCGTCTCGCCATGAACGCGGCTGTTGGGCTGGACGAATCGGGTCTCATTCTTCGGTCGATAGGCTAGGCACATGCTTCGATGGCTCACCGCAGGGGAATCACACGGTCCTGAACTGATTGCCGTCATCGAAGGCCTCCCGGCCGGTGTTCCTATTGCCCGTGACGAGATTCAAGGCGATCTCGCTCGTCGTCGACTGGGGTTCGGTCGTGGCGCTCGAATGAAATTCGAGCAGGATGAACTGAACTTCAGTGGGGGAGTTCGTCACGGTCTGTCTTTGGGCGGCCCTGTGGCTCTCCGAATCGGAAACTCAGAGTGGCCCAAATGGCAAGACGTCATGAGTCCAGAGCCCGTTGACGCATCCGTTCTGGAGAGTGGTCGCGGCGCAGCCTTGACCCGTCCCAGGCCTGGGCACGCAGATCTCGTCGGTATGCAAAAGTACGGTTTTGACGAAGCTCGTCCGATTTTGGAGAGGGCGTCAGCCAGAGAGACCGCTGCGCGCGTAGCGCTGGGCGCTATTGCCAAATCCTTTTTGCGCGAGCTCGGGATTACCACGATTGCACATACGGTTGCGATGGGTCCTGTTTGCGTTCCTGACGGCAGCCCGCTTCCGCGGTTGAGCGACCTTTCCGCAATTGACGAAGATCCGTTGCGATGTTTTGATGCAGCGACGAGTGCGGCGATGTACGAAGAAGTCGATGACGCCCACAAGTCCGGAGATACGGTTGGCGGCGTTGTCGAAGTGCTGGCATACGGAGTTCCTGTCGGACTTGGCAGCCACGTGCACTGGGATCGCAGGCTCGATTCTCGCCTCGCGGCTGCGCTCATGGGCATACAAGCAATCAAGGGAGTAGAAGTCGGCGATGGTTTTGAAACCACCCGTCGCAGGGGTTCTCAGGCGCACGATGAAATGTTTGCCAGCGAGAATGGCATCCAACGTGAAACCGGCCGCGCTGGCGGCATCGAGGGCGGCATGTCCACGGGAACCGTCCTGCGCGT
>JBFYOK010000174.1:0-5644 GCA_041303845.1 Microbacteriaceae bacterium
GAAGTGGGTTTGGACTTGGCACCAGCACCGTCAACGTTCTCGTGCTTGCGTGCGGTGCGAACGATTCGGGTGACGATGAGGTGCATGATCCAGACCAGAATCGTGCGCAATACGAATGCCAGCACGAGAATGAAGAGGAATGCAGCGACACCGTTCCACGGTGCACGCAACCCGTCGATCCAGTCGATTACGGTAAACCACGCATCACTGAGATTCATTAGTCACGCACCGCCTCAACGTAATCCGAAGATCGACCTGCTTCCCGGTCGCGCTCCTGTGCCTGCAGGCTGCGCTCGATGCCCGCGAGATTCTCACGGACCAACCTAACCAGCGGGGCGTCGGCATCCGCATTCGACTTAATCCACGAATGCAAGCTGTCTGCAAGGTGTTGGTGAGCAAGGCCGCCGGGGAAGAAATCGACGATGAGCGTTTCGGCAATGGCATAGGAGCGACTGGTCCACACGTCGCGAAGGGCGGCGGTGTACTGGTCGATAAACGGCTCCAACAGTGAGACGTCGGTCGTGCGTTGGAAGCCCAGAGCTGTCTTTTCGACGATGGTGTTTGGTTCGGTATCCGATCCATACACCGAGTCCCAGGCAGCTTGCTTGTCTGCCGGAGTTGCGAGAGCTGCGCGGGCGTGCGCTGCAGACTGCCGACCAGTGGCGGTGTCATCGGTTGCCAGATACGCATCAATCTCTGACCGCGAGATCTTGTTTCCAGCCGCGAGGCTGATGAGCAGCTCCCACCCGAGGTCGGTGTCGATGTCGAGTCCGGACAGCGCGCGAGCTCCGGAACGCAAGTCGGCGACGATGGCCAGTTGCGCATCCGTCGATGCCAGCGAAGTAAACGCCCGCAAGAACTGGAACTGCGCGTCCGAGCCGGGCTGAGCTTTTTCAACCAGTGCCCAGAGGGCGTCGGCGACGCGAACGACCTGTGCGTCACGGGTTGCAGGATCGGCATAGACGCTGGCCGCCAGAGAGAGCTGTCCGAGAACCGTACGAATAGTCGTCGACTCGGTCTCGCTGGCAATGTTGTTCAGCACCAGGTCGATGAAGTCACGGGCCGGAGTCTCGGCATCGCGAGTGGAATCCCACACTGAACCCCACACGAGCGAGCGGGCCAGCGGAGAAGCGATGTCTTTCAGATTGCCGATGGCTGACTTGAGCGAGACCTCATCGAGGCGAATCTTTGCGTAGGCGAGATCGTCATTGTTGATGAGCACGAAGTCCGGCATGGCGTGGCCTACGAGTTCGGTAACTTCGGTGCGTTCGCCGTCGACGTCCAGTTCGATTCGGTGGATGCGCTCGAGGCGCGAGCCATCGTGGGCATACAGGCCAATCGCCATGCGATGCGGACGAATCGTGGGCCACTCAGCAGGCGCGGTCTGAACAATGTGGAACGAGGTGATTGTTCCGTCGGCGTTGACTGAGATTTCAGGGCGAAGCGTGTTGACGCCTGCCGTTTCGAGCCAGAGCTTTGACCACAGGGTGAGGTCTCGGCCGCTGGTCTTCTCGAGCTCCACGAGCAGGTCGCCGAGCTCGGTGTTGCCCCACGCGTGCTTGGTGAAATACGCCGAAACTCCCGCGAGAAAGTCGTCGAGTCCGACCCAGGCTGCGAGCTGCTTGAGCACCGAGCCGCCCTTGGCATACGTGATTCCGTCGAAGTTCACACGCACTGAGTCGAGGTCCGGAATCTCGGCGACAATCGGGTGGGTCGACGGCAGTTGGTCTTGACGGTACGCCCAGCTCTTCTCCATCGCGGCGAATGTCGTCCACGCCTCGTGCCACTCGGTGGCTTCAGCCGTTGCGAGAGTGGATGCCCATTCCGCGAACGACTCGTTGAGCCACAGGTCGTTCCACCAGCGCATGGTGACGAGGTCTCCGAACCACATGTGTGCCAGCTCGTGCAAGATCGTGACGACGCGACGCTCGCGCACGGCATCCGTCACCTTGGATCTGAAGACATAGCTTTCGGTGAACGTGACACATCCGGCGTTCTCCATTGCGCCGGCGTTGAACTCCGGCACGAAGAGCTGGTCATACTTCTCAAACGGGTATGCCACTCCAAATCGATCTTCGAAGAAGGCAAAACCTTGGCGGGTTTTCTCAAAGATGTAGTCGGCGTCAAGAAACTCAGCCAGCGAGGCGCGCGCGAAAACTCCGAGCGGAATCGTGCGGCCGTCGGTGCTGGTCAGCGTGCTGCGCTCGACGACGTACGGGCCGGCGACGAGGGCGGTGATGTACGACGAAATGCGCGGGGTGGGGGCGAATGCCCAGGTGCTCGAGCCGTTGCCGTTATCAACTGGCGCGGGAGTCGGTTGGTTGCTCACCACCTGCCAGTACGACGGCGCGGTCACCGTGAACTGGAACGTTGCCTTGAGGTCGGGCTGCTCGAATACGGGGAACACACGGCGTGAATCCGGAACTTCGAACTGCGTGTAGAGATAGGTCTCGTTGTCGACCGGGTCAACGAAACGGTGCAGTCCTTCGCCCGTGTTTGTGTAGTCAGCATCAGAAACAATGACGAGTTCGTTATCGAGAGCGACGTTATGCAATGTGATGCGGTGGCCGTCGCTCACTGCGAGCGGGTCAAGGGTTTCACCGTTCAGCGTCACGGCACGCACTGTCGACGTGATGGCATCAATCCAGGTGGATGCGCCCGCCGTGCGTGAACTAAATCGCACCGTCGTCGAAGCGGCGAACGTCTCGGGGCCCTGTGTCACGTCCAACTCCACGGCGTAGCTCTCGACGTGAATGAGGGCTGCACGCTCTTGCGCTTCGAGGCGGGTGAGGTTGTCTGTTGACACTGGGGGACTCCTTATTTCTCCACGCTCAGCCTAACCGCCCTAAAATCGCGGTATGCGAATCCATGTGGCGACCGATCATGCCGGTCTTGAGTTCAGTCAACACCTGCAAGACCACCTTCGCGCAGCCGGGCACGAGGTCGTCGACCATGGTCCGCAAGAATACGATGCGCTCGACGATTACCCCGCCTTCTGCATTAACGCTGCTCTCGCAACCGCGCGCGACCAAGCAGCCGGGGTAGATGCGCTCGGCATCGTTTTCGGAGGCTCGGGCAATGGCGAGCAGATGGCGGCGAACAAGGTTGAGGGCATCCGTGCCGCACTTGTCTGGAGTATTGCCACGGCTGAACTCGCACGCCAGCACAATGACGCCAACGTCATCTCCATTGGTGCTCGTCAACACACGGTTGATGAAGCCGTCGCATTTGTAGACGCGTTTATCGCCGAACCGTTCTCGAACGATGAGCGTCACGTTCGCCGCATCATGCAATTGAGCGAGTACGAGACGACGGGCGACATCGCCGGAAAAGCCGTCGACAACTAAGTGCCTGAGGGTCACTCCGTTCATCGCATCGCTCGACAGTTCCGGGCGAACTTTCTCGACGTGCCTGTGCGGGCATCCTCGCCTCAAGGACGATTCACCGACGGTGCGGCCGTTTTGTCGGGGCAACGCATGCTCGACGTCTTCGCCGTCGGCAAACAGATGTTCGCGCAATTCGAGCGGGGTGACTGGTTGCGGGTTCATCTCGGCATTTATGGCGCTTGGGATTTTGCGGGCGACATCAAAATGGATGCGACAATCTCGAGCGCGAACGGGCGCATGGGTCAGACCAACCAACGCGGGACCGTGCTCGACACCGCCGGCGAAAACTCCGTCACTTCAATCGGGGCGCCGCGGTTAGCGAGAATGCGCATGTCGGAGCAAAGCAAGCTCACAGACGTAGATGAGGCTTTCCCTCCAGAGCCGGTTGGTGCTGTTCGCTTGAGACTTTTGACCACCACCGTGTGTGCCGACCTGCGTGGTCCGACGGCGTGTGAGATTCTGACTGACGCCCAAGTAACCGCGGTTATCACGAAGCTCGGCCCTGACCCGCAACACGATTCATCCGATGGCGCTCGAGACAAGTTCGTGATGGCTTTGCGCAAACGCAGCATTCCCGTCGGGCAATTACTAATGGATCAGTCGGTCGTCGCCGGCATCGGCAACGTTTATCGCGCGGAAATGCTGTTTCGTGCGCGAATCGACCCGTACCGTGCGGGCAACACCATCACTCTCGATGAAGCCCAGGCACTTTGGGTCGACTGGATTTCGTTGCTTGCGGTGGGCATCGACACGGGTCAGATGATGACGATGGATGACCTCAGCGCGTCACAGTGGAAAGCGGCGATGGCCAGTCGAGATGAACGGCACTGGGTCTACAAGCGCGAAGGCCTCCCGTGTCGCGTGTGTGGCACGAATATCGCGCTCGCCGAGATGCAAAACCGCAAGTTGTACTGGTGCCCCTCGTGCCAGACTTGAACCATGTCGCTGACGATTGCCAATGCCCGAATTCCTGGTGACCGAGGACTGATCGGCAGCATCGTCAACATTCACATAGATGACTCGGGTGTCATTAAGGACATCGAGTTTGTCGGAGGCACGACGGCCATTCAAATGCGTGACACGGAGACGGATGTCATCGACGCGGGTGGGCGATACGTCATTCCTGGGCTGTGGGATGCTCACACGCACTTCACCAACTGGGCATTGACACTCGGCCAAGTCAACGTCGAGCACATCGGGTCGACCGCTGAAATGGCTGACTTTGTTGGCCAATGGATGCGCGACAACGAGGGCGACATGGTCGGTCGGGATTTTCGTCCGAGCCAGTGGGAGGTACGCCCTCACTTCTCGATTCTTGATGCGGTGACCGGTGATCGTGCGGTCGCGCTCATCTCTGCGGACCGACACAGCGTGTGGTTGAACACCGCAGGTCTAAAGAAATACGGACACGCAGGGCATCCGACCGGCTATCTCGTCGAGCACGATGCGTTTGGCGTAGAGATCCAGATTCACGATGTTGATGTGGAGCTCGGCGATGCGGCCGTGCTCGAAGCGTCGAAGCAAGCAGCCCAGCGCGGAGTCGTCGGCATTGTTGACCTCGAGTTTGGGGCGTGGACCCCCGACCAGTGGCGCCGACGAATCAGCAACGGCAACGATTACCTGCGTGTTGAAGGCTGCTTCTACACGCCCGACCTTGAACGGGCCATCGAAGCGGGTCTGCGAACTGGCGACGTGATTGCTTCGACCGGGGGACTATTGCGGTTCGGCCGCCACAAGATCATAACTGACGGTGCGATGGGGTCACGCACTGCGTATTGCCACCACCCGTACCCGGGCATGACCGGGCCAGACGCGTATGGCGTGTTGAACATCCCGCTGAATGAGCTCGTCACGATCATGGCCAAGTCATGGGCAGCCGGGATCGAAATGGCCGTGCATGCGATTGGTGATCATGCCAACGAAATCGTGCTGGATGCCTTTGCCGCAACGAAAGCGAAAGGCACGGTCGAGCACGCGCAACAGCTCACCGCAGAAGACGCCGTTCGACTCGCAAAGTCGGGGGTGATTGCGAGCATGCAACCCGAGCACGCCATGGATGATCGTGACGGCGCTGAGGAGCTCTGGGCAGGGCATCACGACTTCACGTTCGCGCACCGCACCATTCTCGACAACGGCGGCACGCTCCAATTCGGGTCCGACGCACCTGTGGCGCCACTCGAGCCGTGGTTTGCAATCGCCTCGGCCGTGCATCGATTGCGCGATGGGCGAGAGGCCTGGCATCCCGAACAGCGCATTAG
>JBFYOK010000175.1:0-11684 GCA_041303845.1 Microbacteriaceae bacterium
CTGCACGAGGGCGTCATCGCCGACGTCGGAACGCACTCCGAGCTGCTCGCACGATCGGCCCTCTACCGTCACATCATTTCGAGCGAAGGGGACGAGCCGCGCATCCTGCCCGAAAACGACCCCGGCGACGAGAGCCTGATCGCAGAAGACCTCTTGAATGGAGTGGACTCGTGAGCGGCGACGCATCGCGCGTGCAGGGTGTCGCGTCAGAAGAAAGCAGCGAGTTCACGCGTGCCGAGAATCGTCGTCTGCGAAAGCGCAGCTGGGGCTTGTTCGGCGAACTCACCAAACCGCTGCGGTGGCGCATCGCGCTGACCGGCGTGCTCGTCGTGCTCGGAACCATGACGACGGTTGCCGGGCCCGCGCTATTGGCCATCGGCATCGACCAGGCATTGCCCGCACTCGCCGGGCCGAAGCGCGACTGGGTGCCAACACTGCTCGTGGTCGGCGCATACATCGCCACCGGCCTCATTGGCGGCCTGCTTCTTTCTGCCTACTGGCGGGTGTCGGTCAACCTGAGCCAGCGAATCTTGTTTGCTCTGCGGATGCGCGTCTTCCGTCACACGCAACGCTTGAGCATGTCGTTCCACGAGTCGTACACCTCGGGCAAGATTATTGCTCGCCAGACGAGCGACCTCGACACGCTGCGCGAGTTCCTCGATTCCGGAATCGAGAAACTCATCAGTGGAGTGCTTTTCATGGCGTTCACCGCAATCGCCCTCATTGCGCTCGATCCGCAGAGCATCATCCCCGTGCTGGTCTCGCTCGTCCCGGTGTTCTTTCTCTCGTGGTGGTTCTCCACGAGCGCGAAGCGCGCGTTCCGCACCTCACGAATCTTCTCGGCACGTCTCATTGTGCAGTTCGTCGAGACGATGACCGGAATTCGGGCAGTGAAGGCGTTCCGACGAGAAGATCACAACGAGAAAACGTATGGCGAGCAGGTTGACAACTATCGGTACGCAAACCAAAAGGTGATTGCGCTGTTCGGAATCTTCGACCCGAGCCTGAAACTGATGGCCAACATCGTCATGGCCATCGTGTTGCTACTCGGTGCTTTCCGCGTGCTCGACGGTGCGATGGAGGTCGGTGTTCTGCTCGCCGCGGTGTTGTACGTTCGCAGAATTTATGACCCGGTCAACGACCTCGCCATGTTCTACAACTCGCTTCAGTCGGCAACGAGCGCGCTCGAGAAGATATCCGGGGTGCTCGAAGAGGAACCACGCGTTCAGGAGCCCTCCCGTCCGGTCCCATTGAACACGGTCGCCGGTGCGCTCGACTTTGACGGGGTCGCATTCAGCTACGTTGCCGACCGCCCCGTTTTGCCCCGACTCGATTTGAGCATCCCTGCCGGACAAATCGTCGCACTCGTCGGCACAACAGGCGCAGGAAAATCCACACTGGCAAAGCTCATTGCGCGTTTCTACGATCCGGATGCGGGGCAAATCCGCCTCGACGGCATCGACCTTCGTGACCTCTCGAACGCAGATCTTCGACGAGCCGTCGTCATGGTCACGCAAGAGGCGTACCTCTTCTCGGGCACCGTCATCGAAAACATGCGCATTGGCAAACCGGATGCGACACTCGCCGAAATCGAGGCCGCTGCGCGCGCTGTCGGAGCACACGACTTTGTCATGTCACTTCCCGATGGTTACGACACCGACGTCAACAAGCGCGGCGGTCGTCTCTCGTCCGGTCAACGCCAGCTCTTGTCTTTCGCTCGGGCATTCCTCGCCGACCCCCAAGTGCTCATCCTGGATGAGGCGACGGCGTCACTCGACATTCCGAGCGAGCGGCTCGTGCAACAGGGACTTCAAACGCTTCTCGCCGATCGAACGGCCATCATCATCGCGCACCGCTTATCGACGGTGGCTATCGCAGACCGTGTGATCGTGATGGAACACGGTCAGATCATTGAAGATGGCACGCCTGCCGAGCTCATCGCCGGCACCGGCACCTTCGCGACGCTGCATGCGGCGTGGCGCGAGTCACTCGCGTAAGCGCCGACCTGATTGAGACGCGGTCAGAAATCTGGCTTTTCCACAGCGCTACGAAACAAGAAGATCATGCATCATTTTTTGCTATTTTTGATGCATGTCAATCTCATTACCGGCGGTTCGTCGCCTCTCTGTTCCGCTCACTCCGTCTGATGAGGAACTGCTTGCGCTTCTCCGAAGTGCTGAAGGTGGGGATGCGCGGGAACTCTTGCGCCTTGCATCCCCCACGTTCAGCGACGCCGCGTTCGTTCGCGCAGTGTTCGAACTTGGTGTGCAGAGGCTTCGGGATGAGCATGAAATCCACATCTACCAGCAGATGGCGGTCGACCCGGAATACGTCGCCGAAACTGCAGGGATGCGAAACCGCAACAAGACACGACTGCACGACCGGCGCACCAGGTGATTCGACTTCGTCGCGGCAGAGTGTACCTAGCGAATCTCGCCGATGAAGGCGCCGAGCCCAAGTACTGGCTCGTCGTGTCAAACAACCGCAGAAACTCCGGTCTCCACAACGCGCTGGCCGTGCGAATCACGAGTTCACCCAAATATGTTGACCTCGACAGCGTGGTAGCCATCCCCGCCGGCGAGTCGCTGTCCGGTTGGGTCAGGTGCGACGACATCCTGCATCTCTTTGCCGACGACGTCATGCGAGAAATCGGCGCCTTTACTCCACGAACGATGAGGGCAATTGGCGATGGACTTAAGGCGGCACTCGGCCTCAATCGCTGAGACCGCGGTCGCCTCTCTGTCTCGCGAAAAAACAGTGAGGTTATGAGCCCGTGCGACGACGACGCAGAACTTCGGCGAGATCGAGTTCGACATCACCCGTGTCGCCGACGTGCCCCATTGATGCGAGTCGCTCGCGCGCGACAGACGGGCTGGCTGCTGGGCTTGCAACAGCCGGGCTTGTGGCAGCTGGGGCAACCCGCGGTGCGACACTCGGCCGAGCCTGAGTCTGGGCTGCTGCGGCCGCGTCAATGGCCGCATTACGAATGAGTTGTTCACGCGCGCGTTGCGCATCCACGGTTGATCGCGCAAGCGAGCCAGGGCGAGCCGTCAACGGAGCTGGAATCGGGGCTGGAGCCCAACCGGCACGCTGCCGCGCCGCACTTTCGGGAATGTTTCGACGCATTGATGATTGCTGTTGCGGCGCAACGAACTCTCGGCCCCGACCGGGAGCGGCGTTTCGAAGAATCAAGATGGACGCTCCGAACCCAACGCCACCGCCGAGCAAGAAGCCCCACTGCCCACTTGTCACGAGCGCGGTAACGCCCCACGCGACCACGCCCAAAGAGGCAAGCATCAGCATGCTCGCCCAGCGACGCTCGCGTTTGCGCTGCTCCAACAAACGGGCTGCCTGAATCTGTGGCGAAAGCGAGCGAATCGTGGCCGCCCGCAATTGGTGCCGAGCCTCTGATTCGGCCTTGCGCAAAATGCGCCGTTGCTCGGCGACCCCGCGCGCGGTCGCTTCAACGCGAAGCTCGTGCGGAACCTCCGTCGTCGACACGAGCGCACGAATCGTTTGATTGAGGCGAACAGCGTTGCGCTCAGTCG
Organism: Microbacteriaceae bacterium; assembly: GCA_041303845.1. Taxonomy (GTDB): domain Bacteria; phylum Actinomycetota; class Actinomycetes; order Actinomycetales; family Microbacteriaceae; genus RFQD01. Next base: position 3,549 of record JBFYOK010000175.1, read on the forward strand.
CGTCGAAGTTGTGACGGCGCCAGAGCGTTGGGACGAGGTACACAATCCAGAGAACGGCGGTGATGGCGAGCACAATGCCTCCACCCAAAAAGTCACCGTTCATGACTTCCACGGTACGAGTCGACGACTGCTCGCGAGGGATATCAGGTCGGTGTGTTCGAACGCGACTCGAGACGAGGGTCCCTGTCAGCGGCGTCAAGATCGTGTTGAGGGATGCGTGCGGCCTCTATCGGAGCCTTGCCAGAACGCCACCGAGCGAGCACGCCGTCGGGAGCATCCTCTCGAACTAATGCAAATGCGAAATGATCGCGCCAATCACCATTGATGTGAATGTAGCGACGGCGAAGCCCCTCGTAGCGGAAGCCGAGTTTTTCGACAACACGAAGCGATGCTGTGTTCTCGGGACGAATGGCAATTTCAATGCGGTGTAATCCGAGAACGTGAAAACAGTAGTCCGTCGCCATCGCCACAGCCGCCGGGGTCACGCCGCGGCCGGCAACGCGCTCAGCAACCCAGTAACCGATTTGCCCGGATGACAACGAGCCGAAGGCGAGCGATGACACATTCAATTGCCCGACGAGCTCACCGTCGACTTCGATGACCAACGGGATTCCCGACCCTGTTCGCGAATGCGACAACAACGTTCGGATCATGGCTTTGGGGTCACCGAACGCGAACCCGGTTGGATTTGTCGCTTCCCACGTTCGCAACCACGCCCGGTTCACCATCAGTTCGCGATCGAGTGCGCGAGCGTCGCGCGCGCGAATCCCTCGCAAAACAAGTCCAGTTGCCGCGTCATCGGCGATCGTGGGCAGATAGAGCGCTGACATGACTAGTCCGTGTTGACAAAGTCGCGCAACCAGGCGCGAAAGTCTTTGCCGAGGTCTTCTCGCTCGGACGCAAGCGTCACCACAGCTTGGAGATAGGAAAGCTTGTCGCCCGTGTCGTACCACTCGCCTTCGAGAATGACTCCCCAAACAGGGCCTGCGATGCTGTCGTCTTGCGCAAGTTCGGTGAGCGCATCCGTCAACTGAATTTCGTTGCTCTTACCCGGTCCGGTCTCATCGAGTAAGTCAAAAATCTGGGGAGGAAGAACATAGCGACCAATGATTGCCAGCTGGCTCGGTGCGTCGCCCGGCGCCGGTTTTTCCACCATGGTTCGGATGCGAACCAAACCGACCTCGTCGGTCTGCTCTACATCGGCGATGCCATATGCCGACACATTTTCGAGCTTCACCTCAGCAAGAGCAATGACCGTTCCGCCGTGCTTCTCGTGAACATTCATCATGTGGCTGAGGAGTTTTCCCACTGGTTTGGTGATGATGTCGCCGAGAAGCAACGCAAAAGCTTCGTTGCCGACATGCGCGCGAGCCTTAGCCACAGCGTGACCGAGGCCAAGCGCATCGCCCTGGCGCAAAAAGTGAATCTGAGCAAGACCCGTTGATTGAGTGACGTCCTTGAGTTTGGCGACCTCGCCTTTGCCGAGCAACGTGGTTTCGAGCTCCCACGCGCGATCAAAGTGGTTCTCGAGTGCATTCTTGTTGCGACCGGTAATCATCAGCACGTCGGTCAACCCGGCAGAGACAGCCTCCTCAATCACGTATTGAATAGTCGGCTTGTCTACGACCGGCAGCATCTCTTTGGGCAACGCTTTCGTCGCCGGCAAGAAGCGCGTCCCCATGCCTGCTGCGGGCACCACAACCTTTGTCACACGCTTGCTCACCCGTCCACTCTATTGGGGCGCAGAGAGGATTTAGGCTTAGTCACGTGAGCGACCCGGTTGTTGACCAGAAACGCGCAATCCGTGCCGAACTGCGCGAACGCCGCCGAAACCGTACGTCAACGCAAACCTCACAAGACACCATCGCCTTGACCGTACACTTACGTGCTCTCGTTGACGACATCGGTGCACGGTCGCTTTCGATCTACTTGTCTCTGCCGAGCGAGCCGGACGTGCGTCCGTTTATCGCATGGGCTCAGAGCGAAGGCTTGAGCGTTCTGCTCCCCGTGAGTCGCGACGACGGCTTGCTCGATTGGGTCACGGCTACGGATGCCCTAGAAGAGTCGATGGGATCTCTCGGGGTTCCCGAACCAACCGGTGAGGTGCTCGGCCCGCTCGCGATCAACGACGTAGACCTCATCGTTGTTCCGGCAGCATCCATCGATTCGCACGGTACTCGTCTTGGCTGGGGCCGCGGTTTCTTTGACCGCATGCTCGGCTCGATGAGTCGTCGACCACCCGTGTTTGCGGTCGTATTCACCGACGAGCTGGTGGATGAGCTACCAAACGAAGTGCACGACTCCCCCGTTGACGGTGTTGTGACACCAGCGGGAATTACGCGTTTCGACCGTTAGCCCCAGTGTGGCGGCTTGTCGCGCTTGAGTTGCTCGTCGTTTGACTGTTCGTTGCCCGTCGACTCACCCCACGCTTCCGGCGCTTCCGACGCCGGGGTCGTATCGGAACCATCTCCGGGATTTCCCGCGGGGGTCCAGGTCACGCGCTTACCCTTTCGGGGAGTGCCGTCTGCCGGGTGATCTTCCGGGTCGTTCGTCGGGTCAGTCTTCTTCGTCACGGTACGAACGAATCTCGAGCGGAGCCGTCTCAATGTCCGAATCCGAGACGGAGACCGAGCTTCCTTCCGGTACCGCGCTCAGCGGCGGCCGGGTCAGGTTCTCGGTTTCGGACGCGACCGAAGTCAGCGCCGTGATTGGCGCCACGACAGGGTGCACGGCAGTGACGGGCGCCGTCAGCACGTCTGAGCTTGCCTGTGCCACAACCTCTTCAACGCGCTCGACCACAATTGGCGACAGGATGTTCTGCACCCGATCCGCGATGCCCTCTGGGTCAGCGAATAGCTCGAAGCTGTGCACGCGCATGTAGTGCCACCCGAGTTGACGCAGTGCGGCAGGTCGAAGTCGCAATGCCTCGCGCAACGTGCCAGTCGAGAGAACTTCGTCGGTGTCGATGGCGACGGCCTTGCCGTCAACTGTTGCCGCGAGCGGCACGACCCCTGCGTGATTGAGCGAAACGCGAATACCTCGACGCTCGAGTCGGCGAGCGAGGTCAACCAGCATGGGTTCAGAATGACCGTCAACTTGCCGCTCACCAAGCACATGCCCCTGGGCCTCCGAGAGAACGTCGACAAGGGCGAGGGTGCCGTGGCTGAGTCGTGCCGGGTCAATGTCATTTGGTGCAAAGCACGACACGATTTCAAGCGAGCGACGAGCGCGGGTCAATGCAACGGCGAGAATGCGCTCGCCTCCCGGCTGTGACAGGGTGCCGAAATCGCTGAGCAGGCGTCCGTGGGGCGTGCGGCCATACCCAATCGAGAAAATGACGCGGTCGCGACTGAGGGCCACCGATTGTTCGAGCGTCATGACAACGAACGGTTCCGCGCGCTCCGCGAGGATGAACTCGGTCACGTCCTGACGACGTGCGAACGCAGAAAGCACGGCTGCCTCCACACGAGCCGCATGCTTTGGGCTCGCGGTGATCACCATGAGCGATTCACTCGGGCGGGCCGTGGCGTGCGCGAGCACGAGTTCGACGACGGCCTCGACTTCCGCATCCGTGCTCTCAACCAAACCGGTCACCGCGTCAGGAGTTCCCGTGCCGTTCTTGACGACGTGCATGCGCAGGCTCGGGCTTCCGAGGAACGTGCCGGCCCACGGGTACGCGTGAATCTTGTCGCTGTAGAAGCGGCGGTTGATGACGCCGGCAAGATCTTCGCCGGCAGAACGGTAACTGCGTGACAGCGTGAACATTGGCAGGATGCTCGCAAAGCGCGCAAACGCCGACTGTCCGTGACGCAACTCAAGCACGAGTTCGTCGGGTGCAGTGGTCAGCGATTCCTCGTGCATCGCGAGCTCAAACGGCGCAGGTGTGTCGAGCACCGGATCGCCGAACACGGCGATGGAGTTCGCCCGGCGGATTGCACCGGCGTTCTCGGCGACGCTTGTCGCGCTCGCGTCGAGCAGAATTACGGTGTCGAACTGCACGGTGTCGGGGATCTGGTGCACCTCGTAGGGGGAGCACATCCACATCGGTGCAATGGCTTTGGCCAGGTTTGGCGCGGCACGGAACACGTCCGAGGCCGACACGGCATTGCGTCGCAGCAGGTCGCGCAGGTTGTTGGCTTCGTCCGAACGGTCAACGAGTCCGATCTTCCACAACTCCGCGAGCTTTGCCGCAAGTGACTGCGGGTTTGCACCGGCGTGTGTCTCGTCGACGAGTCGGAAGTCTGCCTCGAGCCGGTCAAGAATTTCCGTGTTTGCATTCAGCAGCGCTTTTTTGCTCGCAAGCATGCCCTCGAGAACCGACTGCCACCATGCAAGCTCGAGTTCGTTTTCGACCTGAGTCTCGGCGACGTGACGTTCGGCGAGATCGAGGAGCAACGCATCCAGTTTCTGCTCTCGCAAGTCGTTCACAATTGCGCTTCGTTCTTGCAAGTTCGAAAGAACCTCTGACTCAGCAGCCAACCCGGCGAGAGTTGCGGTGAGGTCGTCGATATTGAGTTCGGTCAACGAGCTAGGCGTGTTGGTGCGCCCGAGTGGACCATCGAGTTTTGCGAGATCGTCGAGAAGTGCTTGCGTCGACGCCTGCAGGTCACCTACGCCAATCGGAACCTCGGGAACAGCGCCGGCGGCCGCGAATCGTTGCCACACTTCACGCTGGTATTCGATGCGGGTGAGTGCACCGTGCATGTCCGAAACGTGTGCACCGGGTCGCACGTACTCATGAGCGAGCTTCTTGAGTCGGCGACGGTTCGAACCGCTCATGCCACTCTTGCGACCCTCGTGGGCTGCGATGAGTTCGGTCAGCGAGCGGTCGAACACCGATGGGGTGAACTTGTCGAGCGTCTCGCGAATATCGATGACCATGCGGATGTAGGTCCACAGTTCAGCGAGGGACTCAAACGGACGCAGTCTCGTGCCCGAGAAAACGGCCTCGGCACGCTCAAGCACACGCGGAAGTTCGACGTTGTGCAGGCGGCGAGCGAGCTCGTGAGCAATCGTCGCTTGCTGGGCATCCGTGAATGCCACGCCCACCCAGGGTGAATCAGCGGCGCTAAAGCGGAACTCACCGAGTCGAGCTGCGCGAACGAGTTGGCCAGCCGCAATCTGTCGCGAGTTTGCGAGGGCCTCAATCGACTCCCGCGAAAGACGAGCCTGAGTCGACGGTGGCACGGGGAGCAGGCTCAGTCGCGACAGTTCGGTCAGGGCATCCAGCACCGAAACGCCGAGAACGGGGTCTCGATCAGCGAGCGCCTCGCGATAGTCGAGCAACACATTACGCAGACGCACCAAAGCGTCGTCGACTTCGGTCACATCAGGTCGAACGGCCCGCTCGTTACGAAGAATGGCTTCGATGAGATCGCGGCGAGCGGAGAGTGTGGACACGGCGAGGCCGCCGAGACCAATCTCGGCCAGGCGGTGGCGAACGGCATCGAGGCTCGAACGGCGAGCGCTGACGATGAGAGCTCGCTTGTTTGAACTTGCAAGGGCGCCAATGGCGTTGACAACCGTCTGCGTCACACCTGTGCCGGGCAGTGTGCGAACGACGATGCTGTTGCCTGCCGCGATGTGTGCGACCACTTTTTCTTGTTCGGAGTCCGCGTCGAGCAGGAGCGTGTCGGTCGCCGGGGGGCGTTCATCCTGGGTCATCACGTTGACGTCAACGCGGTCTCGGGTGAGGCGTTCGCGCGCGGATGAGTTGCCGGCGAGCGCGCTCAGTAGCGGTGCCGTGAGGTCGTACGCGTCGTCGGTCATGGCCTCGGCCACGTCGGCGAATGTCGAAACGACGATGCGCGGGGCAATGTCAAAACCAGCGACATGGCGGGTCAGGTCGCGCAACCGCTCGATGATGGGTTGTGGCTCAAACGTTCCGGTCGAACTTGCTAGCGCCACGAAAGACTCGGCATCGAGGGCCACCTGATACTGACGCTCCAGCGCGCGGGCAAGAATCGGGTTCAAGAAGGGAGTGCCCAAAAGTTTCAGCTCAAAGTCTTTGCCGTACTGACGCAGGTGCATGCGTTGCAGCAAGATCGGAGCGGTGTGCTTCCGATTGCGGAACGTCCATTCCGCCAGCCCGACACCAAGTGCGACGGCATCGATGCCCCGCATCGCGCGAAGTTCGGTGTTCTTTGAGACGACCGCTGCCGCAGCAACCTTCGCTTGGTGCAATGCGCCCTCCTCACGAACGAGGTGAGAGAGCAATGTCGGTTGTCCAAGAATGAGCTTGGGCAAGCCACCCGGGTGCGTCTGACTCAAGTCGATGCGCGTGCGTGGGGCGTCATCGAAGTGCAGAAGCGGCGATGGGCCGCCGAGCGCATCGATCTCGCTGCGCCAGGCGTCCCACATCGGCTGAGCGAGGTTCACGGATCCGAGCGACGAGTCAATAACGGACACTTCGGAGATGCGGTCAACGGGGCTCGAGTCGAGCGCAAAGTCACCCGTCACGAAAATGGGCGACATCGATTCCTCGATAGGAACGCCGCCAGGCCCGGTCTTGTCCTTACCCCACACACGGTCACCCTATGTCCGAATGGGGTCAAATCCGCGGATTGACGGGCAGTTTTTCGTATTTCTGCAGGCCACGTGAATCGGTTTATGGGTTGATTTTTTCCTGCAATTCGCGAAACGCCTGCCGACCTTCTCGAATCTTTCGCTGAGTACGCATGAGGAGTTTCTTGGCTTCCTCGCGAGCTGCTTCAATTCCGTCGACGCCGTCAAGCCCCGGATGTGTGAGCACGAGTTCAGCCATGCCTATCGCGCGCACATCCGGCACATCCCCGGCAAAGTGACGCACACGCACGGGTGCGCCTCGGTGTTGGCGAATCGAGTTCCAGCTTGGGTCGAGGCGTTGCACATTGACATCCATCGGCTCACGTGTTGATCCCTCATCCACAATGGCCGAGGAATACCCCAGCAGTCGAATGAATGCAGCTTGTTCCCACCACGGATGGTCGATGAGATCTTCCTGTTCATACGCAGCTTTGAGAAGAGCAATCACGCGCGGCGTATTTCGAACGAACACCAGTCCACTGTTCGGTTGGTCTTGGCCGTCGAAGTGATGAACTACCCATGCGAAGTCGGTCTTGCGAGAGATGTCTTTTCGCAGGTCACGTGTGAGGTCGACGACGAGCGCATCGGAATCAATCCAGATGACTTCTTGGTGCGTCGTGAGCGCGTCGAGCAAAATTTTCACTTTTGACCAGGCCGGCGGGCGGGATTCATCTGCCGACTCGGTGTGAATAATCACGTCGTAATTGAAACGGCGACCGTACGCACGCAGGCTGGGCTTGATGAGCGGGACATACGTCGCGTGTTGGCCCAGGGCGAGGGTGACGATTGCAGACACGTGTTTCAGGTTACCGGGCGATACCCGGCAACACGAGGCGCCATCGGTTCTAGATAAGACCCGCGTCCAAACCGGTCAGAACTTCCCGGGCGCGCACTCGCAATTCGGGCAAGTCGCTCAGTCGGTTGAGTCCATAGACCTGCTGGCTCATGCGGTGGTTCTTCACGAACTCCTCGCGGTGGCGATCCAGAAAATCCCAATAGAGCGTGGTGAACGGGCATGCGTCGTCGCCCACACGTTTCTTCGGGTCGTATCGGCAGCCCTTGCACGACTGGGTCATGCGGTTGAGATAGGCGCCACCAGCCGCGTAGGGCTTCGTCATGAGGAGTCCACCATCCGCGTGAACGCCCATGCCGATGATGTTGGGAACCATGACCCAGTCGGCGGCGTCAACGAATTGTTCGCGCATCCAGTCAAGAAATTCTTGTGGGTTGGTGCCCGTAATCAGCGCGAGATTGCTCAACACCATGAGCCGTGGAATGTGATGCACCCACGCGCGCTTTTCGACATCGGCGACCACTGTGCTCACGCACGCCATGTGCGTGGCGCCCGAGTCGGAGAACACGGGCAATAGGGGTCGGTCGGCTTTGAGCCCGTTGAGGTTTCGATAGTCCTCGCCCAGGAACCAATACATGCCATTGATGTATTCGCGCCACCCAATCACCTGCCGCACGAATGCTTCGACCGACTCAATTGGTGCGCGACCGGCTCGATAGGCGGCTACGACTCCGTCAACAACCTCGCGCGCGTGCAGAAGGCCGACGTTGAGATACGGG
>JBFYOK010000176.1:0-6203 GCA_041303845.1 Microbacteriaceae bacterium
ACCGGAACTGGGCTCGTCGCTTTTGGCACCTTTGCTTTCGCCGACCATTCGGATTCGACGAGTGTGCTCATCGTTCCCCGTGCCATCATCGGCCGTCGCGACGGCACGACGTGGCTCACGCTCATCCATGACGGCACAGATTCGGGCTCTGGGGCAGGCGCCGACTCTGGGTCTGGCAACGACTCCGAAGCCGCAGCTCTGGCACTCATGAATGTGGCGCCGCTGGGTCCTCGCCCGCATCTCGCGCTCGGGGCCGGTCAGCAAACCACGGAAGGGTATCGAGCCGCCGTCGCCGACGCAGTGCATCGCATTTCCAGCGGTGAGGCAAGCAAGGTCGTGCTCGCCCGCGACCTCGTCGGAAGCATTGACGCTGCGGCTGACCTCCGACCGGTGATCATGGACCTAGCTCAGGGGTATCCCGATTGCTGGACTTTCTCCATCGATGGCCTCATCGGAGCGAGTCCGGAAACCTTGGTGGCCGTCGCGGCTACGACCGTTGATGCCCGTGTTTTGGCCGGTACCGCTGCTCGGGGAAGCGATCCTCAGCGCGACCTGGACGCCGCGGCGACGCTCGCAACGAGCACGAAAGACATCGACGAACACGCTTTCGCTGTGCGCTCCGTGATTGAAGCGCTGACTCCCCTGACGAGCACGCTTCATACGAGTGAGGCCTACACGCTGAAACTGCCAAACCTGTGGCATATCGCGACCGACGTTGCGGGCACGCTCGCTGACGGCACCTCATCGCTTGACCTCGTGGATGCCCTGCACCCCACCGCGGCCGTGGCCGGCACCCCCACCGCAGCCGCACTCACGATTATTGACACCCTCGAACCCTTCGACCGCGGGCGATATGCCGGAGCTGTCGGCTGGGTCGGTGGAAACGGCGATGGCGAATGGGCGGTTACGCTGCGCTGCATGCAGGTTGGACCCGCAACCAACGGCATCCGGGCTATTCGAGCGCACGCCGGTGCGGGCATCGTTGCCGATTCGCGACCGGACAGCGAACTCATCGAAACGACAATGAAGTTCCGCCCCATTGTCGAGGCGCTCACGTCGCTTGAAGCCTGAACTCAGGCGTCCTAACGCGCGAGAACAACCTCGACCAACTCAGGGCCGTCTCCGGCCGCCGTCAGGGCTCGCTCAAGTTCGCCCATGCTGGTGACCCGAACGAACCGCCAACCGTAAGCGCGCGACAGGTCTTCAAATGACGCGTTGTGCCCCGTGAACATGACCCGATCAAAGGTGGTGGCATCCGCCGAACTGGCGACTTCGAGCAGATCAAAGATTGAACCGCCGCCGTCGTTGCCGACAATGACCTGCACGCGGGGACGCTCCTCACCGTTCGGAAACAGCATCGAACCGGCATCATGCAACGCAGCAACGTCACCGAGAACAATTCGAGTCAGTGCCGGAGCGGCGGCGAGTGCAATGCCAATCCCAGTTCCGATGTTGCCGTCAATGCCCGACAGCCCTCGATTGGCGTGCACGGAAATCTTCTTGCCCGGCACAGTGGCATCGGCGACACGAATCAGTCGGGATGCACCAAAGACAAGTCGATCATGCGGCCAGGTCGCGCGCCACACGGCGTCCACGAGCAGCTCGCGTGTGACTTCGGCGCGGGACGCCGCAAGTTCCCCCTGCACGAAGGCGCGTTGATCGTCCGGCTTCGTCGACCGGGCCGTTTCGATGTTTGGGGCGCGAACGGCCGCACTCAACTCGGCAAGTTTCGCAGCGCGAGTTTCGCTGAATTCGCGGTCGATTCGTTGCCAGGTACGCAACCACACAACGTCTTGAGCCGCAGCATCGGCTGTGCCTGTGTCGACTGAATCGGTCTCCTCAGAAACGCTCACAGCGCGCCCCGGAGGTACTCGAACAACGTCGACATCGGCACGGTCAAGCAGTGCCGGGACTTGCCTCGACAGCGTTGGATGCCCAAACACGATCACGCGTTCGATCTCCGACGCCAGTTCCACATCACCGAGCACTTCCCGATAGTTGACGATGACGTTTCGGCCGTAGTGTGCGCCACTGGACACCTCGGCGATGAGGGGCCACATTGCTTCGTGCGCGAGGTCTTCGGCGTGCTCGCCCGCTCCGGCTCCCGCGATGACGACCGTTCGGGGTCCTCGGGCCACCGTCACCACGTCGCGCTCGATTGGAGCATCGCCTCCCCCGTCAGCATGCCGGGCTTCGCGCACGTGTTTCATCGCAGTGCGGGCAGCCTCAAGAACGTCATCGTCAACGGGGCTCGACAACGGCTCCACAAACTGAAGATTCAAATGAACAGGACCCGTTCGCGCGTGTTCGCGAGCAGTTGTCGCGAGCAACGCCACAGGCGCCAACGAAGCACCTCCCTCGGCGATCACGTCGGCAACGGCCACGTCAGATTCCCACGAAACGAACTTGCCGAACATCCCGGGTTGAATTGTCACCTGGTTTGCCCCCGTGCCACGCAGAGCTGCTGGCCGGTCGGCGGTAAGCAACATCATCGGCACGCCCGCGTGATGCGCCTCAACGACGGCCGGAAGCAGATTGGCGACCGCACTACCTGACGTCGTGATAATCGGTGCCGGCACACCCGACTCGACGGCAAGGCCGAGCGCAAGGAACGCCGCGGAACGTTCATCGATACGAACGTGAACGCGCAACTCTCCGGAATCGGCCAGCGCAGCGGCAGTTAGAGCGAGCGCTTGCGACCTCGCGCCCGGGCAGATGACGACATCAGTAATGCCGTTGCCAATCAATGCGCCCAACAACTCGGCGGCGAACCGAGTCGGCCCAGCAACGGTCATCGCTTATCGGTCTCGTCTTCAGGTTTCGGGTCGGTGGGCTTCGAGTCAGTTGTGCCGGGTTCGGTGGGCTTCGGGATGTTCAAATTTCGCAAGAAGTCCGGGTTGTCGTCCGGCGCGACAGGGCCGCGGCGACGGCCGTTTCCGGGACCTCGATAACCTCGCGGACCCCGTCCGACGAAGAACCACAGGAGTGCACCCACGATAGGCACAAACAAGATGATGATCAGCCACGCGGGCTTCGGCACACCGCGCACCCGAAGGCGGTCAAAGAACACGGCGTCAACAAAGGCGAACACCATGAGCGCAGCGGCAACCACGAATGCGATGACGATGAGACGGGTCATGACACGAGTCTACGAGCGTGACGCTCGGCCTTGTCGCCTACGATGAAGGCGTGATGAGCATGCATAGTTCGAAGAAGCCCCGGAACCCGTGGGCGGCCTACATCATCTGGCGAATTCTTTTCTTTGTCGTGCCGTTCGCAGGGCTGTTGCCCCTCGCATTGAGCACAAACATGGACCCCTTCCTCGCTGGGCTCATTTCTGCCGTTTTGGCGTCTCTGCTCGGGCTAGCCCTGTCTTATCTTGTGCTGAGCGGTCGCAGACAGGTCGTTGCAGACCGGCTTGAGGCTGTTCGTCAGGGAAAGAAGCTCAAGAACCAAGACGAGTCCCACGAGGACGACGTCATTGAAGCGTCAACGAGCGAAAAAAGCTAAAACGCAACCGGCTTCACAATGGATGCTCGCTTAGCCGTAATCGTGCCGGGATACGTTTCGAATGCTCCGGCTCGCTCGACCGAGTCGTCATAAGCCTTTTCCGCTGCCAAGAATTCAGCCTCCGAGCCGGTGAAGCTCACCACCCACGTGAAGGTGCTTGCTGTGGCATCCACAAAAGCGGATTCCACCTGAAACCCGTAAGCAGTGCGAGCGACCACGAGGGGCCCACGGAACCAGTCGACAAATTCATCCATGGCACCCTGCTCAATGTCATAGTGACGAAGTTGAAAAGTCTTCATGCCTGATTGCCTCTCAGTTGCCCGTGTTTGGAGCTCTAGAAAATGAACGCGAGCCCGAGGATGACCGCGTAGGCCACCGCCGCAAGGCTCGTGAGTCGAAGGGCCAGGATGTACTCGCGCGCGGACCTTGCAGTTGCAGTAATCAGGCACGCCGGCACAGCCATCAGCAGCACAAAGAACGTCAGCCACGCGTTCGGGTACAAAATCGCAATCACGCCAGCGACGACGAACGGGAGGGTGACAAACGTGATGAACCCCGCGACAGCCCATGTCTTGCCCATGCGCACGGCAAGCGTCTTCTTGTTCGCCAGTCGATCGGTTTCAATGTCACGGATGTTGTTCACCATGAGTACGGCGCACGCGAAGAATCCAGAGCCCACACCGGCCGCCAGCGCCTCGAACGTAAAGACCTGTGACTGTTCAAACGCAGTGCCGACCGTCGCGACAAGTCCGAAAAAGACGAAGACGAAGAGCTCACCGAATCCGGCGTAGCCGTAGGGGCGTTTTCCTCCGGTGTAGAACCACGCAGCGACGATTGCCGCAATGCCAATGACCGGAAGCCACCAGAGCGAGGTGAGCACGGTGATGACCAACCCGGCGAGCGCAGAAAGTGCGAAGAACGCGAATGCAACGGCCCGCACGCGTCGAGGGGACGCTGAGCCGGAACCCGTGAGGCGTCCCGGGCCGACGCGCCGGTCATCCGTGCCGCGGATTCCGTCGCTGTAGTCGTTGGCAAAATTGACGCCGATTTGAAGGCTGAGCGCCACAATCAGGCAGAGGGCGGAGAGAACCGGGCTGAAGTCATCGGTGATCGTGGCTGCTGCAGAACCGAGAATGACCGGCGCAATGGCCAGAGGCAACGTGCGTAACCGGGCACCCTCTACCCACGAAACAGAAGCCTTTTCGGCATGCACCTGACCTGGCTTGTGGCCAGCCTGCTTGGCGCGAGCGCGAGCCTCGACGGCGCGCTTCTTTTGAGCGTGGTTCTTTGTCGACATAAAACCCGAGACTACCGATGAACGCGGGCGAGAAAGGCTTGCGCGTCGGGCTTTCCGTTGGCGTTTCGGGGCAGCGGCTCCACGACAACGCGATCCGGCACGCTGACGTGACCGAGAGTGAGTTCGATATGGCGTTCGATATCCGCCGTGGTCACGTGAGCACCCTCGCCTAGCTCAACGCCGAGCACCGGGCGTTGACCCCATTCGTCGTTGACCGCGCCGACGGCAAGGCAGTCAACGACACCCGTCAACTGGCGAGTTGCATCTTCGATTGCCGACAGCGAAATCTTGATTCCGCCGGAAATGATTACTCGGTCACGGCGGCCGGTAACGACCAAGCGTTCGCCTCCTCCGTGCTCGGGGCCACCGCTCGCCAGAATGAGTTCTCCCGCATCATCCGTTCGGAACCAGCGTTGACCGTCACGTTCGACGAAACGAGCGGCGGTCAATTCGGCGTCTGCAGATGCGTCGGCGTTTTCGAAACCATCAGCGAGGGTAGCTCCGCCTATCCAAATCTCTCCGGCGACGATTCGAACGTCAACACCCTCGAGCGGGACACCGTCGTAGACAGCCCCTCCGCACGTCTCGGTTGAACCGTAGGTCACGATGACTTTCCAACCAAGGTCACGGGCGCGAGCAAGTTGTTGTTCACCCGAGGCTTGGCCGCCAACAAGAATTGCGTCAAGTTTTGCAACGGATGCCCGAACCTGCGCATTGTGTTGCGCGCCTTCGAGAAGCCGCGCCAGTTGAACCGGCACGAGTGCGGTGTACCTGCGCGAGCCCGTCATGAGCTCAACGCTGTCCGCGAAGGCTACCGCGGTGAATGGTCCGGCCGGCATGACGATCGGCTCAGCGTCGGCCAGAACGGATCTGACGAGCACGTTGGCCCCCGCAACATATGTGGTGGGCAGGGCGAGAAGCCACTGTCCTGGGCCGCCAAGGCGCTTGTGCACGGCCTCCGCACTGGAGCGCAACGCGCGCGCACTCAAACGCACGCGCTTCGGTGCCGCAGTGGTACCCGATGTCTCGATGACGATGCCGACGCCGGGAGCCGCGACCGTACCCAACGCCAGGCGCACGCTCTCGAGAGTATTCATTGAGCGAGAGTGCCTAGAAGTGCCAAGGGTAGGGCGACCAGTCGGCGGCCCGTTTTTCCAGGAAGGAGTCGCGACCTTCCGCTGCCTCGTCGGTGCCGTAAGCCAGTCGCGTTGCCTCACCAGCAAACACCTGTTGACCAACGAGCCCGTCATCAACCGCGTTGAACGCGAACTTCAACATGCGGATCGCCGTGGGTGATTTCGTCAGAATTGTGCGCGCCCACTCGATGGCCGTCGACTCGAGTTGCTCGTGCGGTACGACCGCATTGACCGCACCCATTTCGTAGGCGCGCTGGGCG
>JBFYOK010000177.1:0-6892 GCA_041303845.1 Microbacteriaceae bacterium
ACGTGCATGTCCGTTCGGGTGGGTAGGCTACTGCTCATGTCTACTTCACAGCCTCACGATGTCTTTTACACCGCCGAATTCGTTGACGGACCCCTCGCTGGCGACGCCGAAGAGCGCGTTCTCGTTCACGGAAAGCACGACGTCAAGTTGAGCGTTGTCGCTCTCGTCGACGGACTCGAGTCAATATTCCGCTACAAGGAGCTCGAGTCGCGAGAGATTGCCGGCAAGCTGCACGTCCAGTACGGCTTTGACGCCGATGCGAGCGACCCAATCGAGTCAGACGACGAAAACGAGTAATCGTTCTCTCAAGAATTAGTCAAGGCCCGGACACTCGTCCGGGCCTTGATTTTTTGGGGTGAGTAACGGGGCTTGAACCCGCGACCCCCTGGACCACAACCAGGTGCTCTACCAACTGAGCTATACCCACCATGTGCCTGCCCGTGGGCTGACAACGAGGACAATTCTATTACACGAGGTCCGGGTACTTCTCACTCACCAGGGCGGCAGCTTTTTGGGCATCCTCGGTCGAAACCTCACCGGCATTGTCGAGCAGGCTCGAACGGTAATAGTCGAGTTCGCGCATCGACTCGCGAATGTCGTCGAGTGCACGGTGGCCATTTCGTTTTGCTGGTGCGTTGAAGTACACCCGCGGTTGCCAGCGTCGGGCAAGTTCTTTGAGCGTCGATACGTCAATCGTTCGGTAGTGCAGCCGGCTTTCAAGCTGCGGCATGTATCGCACCAAGAACGCGCGGTCCGTTCCGACTGAGTTTCCGGCGAGCGGGGGCTTGGAGCCTTCGGGTACCAGTCCGTCGAGGTACTCCAAGACTTTCGCTTGTGCCTCTTCGACCGAAACGCCTCCATCGATTTCAGTGATGAGGCCAGAGTTCGTGTGCATCTCACGAACGAAATCGCCCATGTTGTCGAGTGCGGATTGATGCGGCTTGATCACCATCTGAATTCCAGGATCCAGTGGTGTCAGCTGGGAATCCGTGACGATGACCGCTATTTCTACCAACTCGTCGACGGCGAGATCGAGACCCGTCATTTCGCAGTCAATCCAGACGAGAAGGTCATTGTTAGCCATGGTGCAAAGTTTACGCGCGGAGGTGCGACAGAGTTCATTCTTGCTCCCCGCCATCTTGTACGAATCTTGGATGTTCGCAGTTAGGTTCGCCCCGGTTGCGCCGATACCCTGAGAGCACATAAAGCGAGCTGGGGGAGCATTCGTGCGCACGTCGAACGAAACCACCGCGCCCAAGTGGCGAGGTCTGCTCGTCGTAGCCTCGCTCGTCGCTTCAACCTTGTTGCCATTCTCGATTGGGTCGGCAGCTGCCGAAGAGGTTGCGACCGAGGGCACGTCAACGCCGCTCGAAACTCTCTCGCCCACACCAACTGCGAGCGCAACTCCGCTCGCTTCGCCCTCGCCATTCCCGTCAGCTGAGCCGACATCCTCTCCAACGTCGTCGCCATCTGGCGAGGAGATGGTCTCCGGGCTCATCGTCAAATATCGTGACGATGTCGCGGCTGCGCAACCTGTTGGCCCCAATCTCACACCGGTTGGCGCAGGGCTCGTCACGAGCGCAGACATCGCGTCCTCGCGACGCCTGGCTGAAGGTCTCACAACCCTCACGTTGGATGAACCAGTAACCATCGCTTCGGCTGAGTTGGCGGCAAAGCAACTCGAACGAGACCCACGGGTTGAATGGGCAGAGCCCGACCGCATGCGGCGCGTCATCGTTGACTCAGTGCGCCCGCTCTCGTCCACCGTCGACATCACGGTTTCCGGCATTGATGGCTCGGCCACACGGCCCAACGCCTTTACCTACAATTCAGGGGTCCCGACCGCGTCGGCACTCTCCGTTGCTGCCGGTCCGGTTGCGGGTGGGACATCCGTTGTGCTTTCTGGATTGGACCTCTCCAACGTCACGACCGTGACGGTTGGTGGAACCCCGGCGACGCGAAAATCGACGACGTCGACATCCGTCACATTCACGACACCTCCTAAAGCAGCGGGCACTTACGACGTGGTGGTCACCAACTCGTCTGGTTATTCAACCCTGACTAATGCGTTCACCTATGTGGCTGCACCCACTATCGCCTCGATTTCGCCAGCGGCGGGAACGATAGCCGCGGGTCAATCGGTCACACTTACGGGAACTAATCTCTCGCTGACGTCATCAGTGACCTTTGGTGGCCGACCAGCAACAGTCACATCCAAGACGTCGTCGACAATTGTCGTTCAAACGCCCAGCCCTGCCGCAGGCGCCAGCGTTGTCAATGTTGTCGTCACCACGCCAGGTGGGTCACTCACCAGGACATCCGCGTTCACATATGCTGCTGCACCGACGATTTCCACTCTGTCGGTCACATCGGGCGGAACGTTGGGCGGAACATCCGTCACGATCACTGGCACGAATCTTGCATTTCTTTCATCGGTCACGTTCGGCGGTTCTGCTGCTGCTATTCGTTCGACATCAGCAACATCTGCGGTCGTGACGACGCCGTCAGGTGCTTCTGGGGTCGTGACCCTTGAGGTCACCGCGCCGAACGGATCGGCGACGAAAACAAACGCCTTCACCTACGTCGGGTCGCCGGTCGCATCGAGTCTGAACAAGACCGCAGGCCCCCTTCGTGGAAAGATTCTTGTGACTCTCTCCGGAGTGAACCTCACCGGGGTCACGCGTGTGACCGTTGGTGGAACTGCCGCCACGTCAATTTCAGCCACAGCGTCGACGGTTCGCTTCACCACTCCCGCGAAGGCAGCCGGCACCTACAGCGTTGCGGTCACGTCGCCATTTGGCACATCCACTTTGGCAAACGCCTTGACGTATCTCCCGGTTCCTACGATCACATCGTTGAGTCAAAATCTCGGTTCAAGTTTGGGAGGCCAGTCAATTGTTGTGTCCGGCACAGCACTGGGCTCTGCGTCATCAGTGACGTTTGGAGGCACTCGCGGAATCATCACGGCACGAACTTCGACGAGTGTCACCGTGATTACTCCGCTGAAGGCAACATCAACCGCTGCCGTCTCCGTGGTCGTGACGACGCCCGGCGGGAGAGTGTCCCGAGCATCGGCCTTCACTTTTGCATCGCCTCCCACGCTCACAACAATCTCGCCTGTGGTCACGAGCGGGACCGGCGGTGGAACAAGCCTGACAATCTCGGGAGCAAATCTCCTTCCCGTGACGTCAGTCAATGTCGGAGGCGTCCCCGCGGTAATTTCCGCCAAGACCGCGACCACGCTGTCGATTGTCACGCCGCCTCATGTGGCCGGAGTCGTGGAGATCGCTGCGACTGGCCCCACCGGCACGGCGCTCAAGTCGAACGCAATTACCTACGACCTTCGCCCACCAGTGGTGTCGTCAATGAATCCGTCTTCCGGGTCGATCGATGGTGGAGTGCGGGTTGTTGTCTCAGGGTCGAATCTGGGTGACGCGACGGGGGCAACGTTTGGAGGTATCGCGGCAACAATCGTTTCTCAGACCGCAACGACGCTCACCGTCACCACTCCTGCGAAAGTTGCCGGTATCGCTCGAATTGTTGTGACGGGTCCCGGTGGTGATTCCGCGGCTGCCCTCAACTACACGTTTGTCGCGCCCTCACCAACGATTACATCCGTTTCGCCGAGTGTTGGTCGCTTGGGCGGCTCGAACGTCGTGACAATTCGAGGTACACGACTCTCCGCGGTGACTGCGGTCAAGTTCGGCACGTCTTCGTCGACGGCGGCCACCGGTTCTGCGCTCACGATTGTGAGCGACACGGAGATTCGTGTGACGACGCCGGCGGCAGCTGCAGGAGCTAAGTCGGTCTATCTGGTTTCTCCATCGGGAACAGTGACGGCATCACGAGCGTTCACTTATGTCGCTGCTCCAGTCATCAGGACCGTGTCGCCAACTTCGGCCAGCCGCCTTGGCGGTTCCACGTTGACGATTAACGGCAGAAATTTCGTTGCGCCCCTCACGGTAACCGTAGGTGGCACCGTTGCGACTGTTCTCACGACCTCGTCGTCGAGAATCACGGCAAGGATCCCCGCCGGAACAGCCGGCGTTCGATCAATCGTTGTCGTGACGCCCGGCGGAACTGCAACGAAGTCAACCGGCTTCAGATACACATTGGCCTCAGCGCCGAAGTTGAAGGTGTCGAAGACTCAGACATCTCAAGCAGTGGTAACGCCGCCCGTCATTGACACGGTTGCTCCATCGGCGCAGGTGGATGTGCAAAATGCGGCACCAGTTATTTCGCCGTCTGCGACCGATTGCGCGAGCTCGTCGCCCGCTAATCCAATTCAGCGCTGCTTCGATGACAACGATCTCGACGCTGGATATTCGCTCAACGGCGAAATCATTTACGCGAATGCTTTTGTTGCTGGAACGGCAAAGACCACACTTGTTATTGACATCGTTCCTTATGTGAAGATTTCGAGCGATACCTGGCTCACGAGCAGCGACACTTTTGTAAATACCTTCTTCGACGTCAACGATGATCAAATCGCCGACGTGCAGATAGCGGCTCCTGATGCTGCCCTCGCTGTAGGAGCATCCACTTCCGCCGCGGTTTACGACTGGTCAGGAACAGCTTGGGTTTTGCGAGCGAACTCATGCTCGACGGTAATTAAGCGTGTATCGGGAACACACTTTGCGCTCCCTCTAAAACCTGATTACCAGTGGTGGCAGTTCTCGACGAATTGGTCGTGTCTTTTCGGGTCTTCGGCGACAAATGTGGATGTTGTCGCTTACTTGAGCGATTACCTCAGCCCGGCTGGCACAGACTACGCACCAAACTTCTGGCTTGGTGAGGGCATGAATCTCACCGGCTTGTTGCAAGACCCACCGAGCGTCTCGTCGATGTCGGTGTCCACCGGCGGGGCGGCTGGTGGCACATCGGTCACCATCACCGGAACGGGATTGTCGGACGTCTCGTCGGTTGGCTTTGGATCCAAGACTGGGACGATCGTTTCGCGCACGTCGACACAGTTGATCGTCACAACGCCTCGGGCCTTGGCAACGGGCACGGTTGACGTCACCGTTACCGGCCCGGGTGGTTCTCACGTGATTGCTAATGGGTTCACCTACGTCACGTCGGCTCCGACAATCACCTCGGTGAGCCCGAACAGCGGTTCCATCGCCGGTGGTACTTCGGTGACGATTACCGGAACAAATCTCGACAGTGTCTCTAACGTCATGTTTGGCAACGCCAGTGCGACTATCGTCACGAAGTCGCCGACCACTCTCGTAGTGACCAGCCCCGCCGAAGGTTCCGGATTCGTTCCGACGGCGCCAACGGAAGCTGCATACGGCAACGGCACTCTGTGGGGACTTACCGGAACCTACGGCACGAAATCCAACGCGGCTTGGAACCTCACGCAAGGCTCGAGCAACGTTGTTGTTGCGGTGTTGGACACCGGAATCGTTGCCCATCCCGACCTTGGGGCTCAGGTGCCCGGGTACGACATGATTGCCTCGACGAACATCTCCAATGACGGCAACGGCCGGGATGATGATCCATCCGACCCGGGCGACTGGTGCCCAGACGACGGCACGTCGAGTTCGTGGCACGGTACGCATGTCGCGGGAACCGTCAACGCCGCAATCAACGGCATTGGCTCTGTTGGAGTTGCGCCGAATGTCAAGGTTCAGCCCGTTCGCGTGCTGGGAACATGTGGCGGGTTAATGTCGGACATTACGGCGGCAATTATGTGGGCCGCCGGCGGCTCGGTTTCGGGTGTACCCGTGAATGCGACTCCGGCTGACGTGATTTCTCTTTCACTTGGAGGTTCTGGAACGTGCACAGCCTCGGAGCAGGAAGCAATCGACTTTGCGATTAGTCGAGGTGCCGTCGTCACGGTTGCGGCCGGCAACGAAAATCGCGACGCCGCAAATTCCTCGCCCGGCAACTGTGCCGGTGTCATCACCGTAGCCGCGACCGACAGCAGCGGAAAGCGAGCCTCGTTCTCGAACTTCGGCTCCTATGTGGAAATCTCTGCTCCGGGTGTCGGAATCTACTCAACTGTCAACACAGGCACGACGACACCGAGTGGTTCCTCGTACGAGTCGTGGAGTGGCACGAGCATGGCGACCCCGCACGTCGCAGGCGTCGTCGCGCTCATGCTCTCGCGCGACCCGAGCCTCACTCCTGCTCAAGTGCTGCAGCGCATCCAATCAACCGCCACCGCATTCGGCGGGGGAGTCTGTGACTCGAACGCCACAAAGACCTGCGGGTCCGGCATCATCAACGCGGGGCTCGCTGTTCAGTAGCAATAAACGCCCGGTCAGTGGAACGGTTCGCATACGAACAAATTGACCTCGCCCATCCACCGCTATTGTAAAAACACACAAACGAGTAGGCGGGTGAACCAATGGCGGTTCTAGGTGTCGTAAAGGAACAATCCGGGGAGTCGCGCGTCGCCGCAACCCCCGAAACGGTGGGCAAGATTGTCGCCCTCGGTTACGACGTTCGGGTTGAGAAGGGTGCTGGCGCGCTGTCGTCTTTCCCAGACAGCCAGTTCGAACAGGCCGGGGCAAAGATCGTCGACGGCAAGGCCGCGTGGTCGGCTGACATCGTCATGAAGGTCAACGCGCCCACGACCAAAGAAATCACTCAGCTCAAAAAGGGCACCACGCTGATCAGTCTGCTCAGCCCAGCACTGCGCCCCGAACTGCTCGACACGCTAGCAAAGCAGGGCGTGACCGCACTGGCGCTCGACGCTGTGCCACGCATTTCGCGTGCCCAGTCGATGGATGTGCTGAGCTCGATGGCCAACCTCGCGGGCTACCGTGCTGTCATTGAGTCCGCCCACGAGTTTGGTCGCTTGTTCACCGGGCAGGTCACCGCCGCCGGCAAGGTTCCGCCCGCGAAGGTTCTTGTTGCGGGTGCGGGCGTCGCGGGTCTGGCC
>JBFYOK010000178.1:0-22136 GCA_041303845.1 Microbacteriaceae bacterium
GTGTCACGCCGATTGGTGATGAAGGCGATCGGTTTCACACACGGCACTTTGCGCTTACGAAGATCACGAAGCATCTGATACTCGCCACTTGCCATCTCGGCGGTCGTCTCTTTGATGGCGAGTACGCTGTCGCCCATCTGGGCGAAGCGAACTGTGTGACGCGAGATGCCCTTGGGCAGGCTCGTCGTGATGTCGTCAGGCCAATCGAGCAGCGGCAGGTGCCACGGCAGCGTCGGTTGAGCCTGAGATTTTGACGCTGCCGTGATCTTCAGAGATCCAGGCACGAGCGTGTTGTGATTACGCGGTGACAGGCTTGGAGAGACGCTGTGCCGTTTCGGCGTCAAAGACGTGAACGTGCTTTGGTGTCGGTGCCACGGTGATCTTGTCGCCACGCATCGGGTGGTTGCGGCCATCGACGCGAACAACAATCTCGTGCTCGACACCGTCGACGAATGCGCGACCGTAGAGGTATCCGTCAGCACCAAGTTCCTCGATGACGTCTACCTCGACGGCGATGCCCTTGCCCTTGGTGAGTTCAAGGTCTTCGGGACGAACGCCGACGGTTACCGTCTTGCCCTTGCCGTGCTTGAGAACTTCTGCGCCGACCGTGATGACGTCATTGCCGATTTCCACGCCGGTAGCGGTGAGTTTGCCCGGGAAGAGGTTCATTGCGGGGGAGCCGATGAATCCGGCGACGAAGATGTTGACCGGATTCTCGTACAGGTCACGCGGGGTGCCGACCTGCTGCAGCACGCCGTCCTTGAGAACGGCGATACGGTCGCCCATGGTGAGCGCTTCCGTCTGGTCGTGGGTGACGTACACCGTGGTGACGCCGAGTCGACGCTGAAGCGACGCGATCTGGGTGCGGGTCTGCACGCGCAGCTTGGCGTCGAGGTTCGAGAGCGGTTCGTCCATGAGGAACACCTGAGGCTTTCGCACGATGGCGCGGCCCATGGCCACGCGCTGGCGCTGACCGCCCGAAAGTGCCTTGGGCTTGCGGTCGAGGTAGGGCTCAAGGTCGAGCAACTTGGCTGCCTCGAGAACGCGTGCGGCACGCTCCTCCTTCGCCACACCGGCAATCTTCAGCGCGAAGCCCATGTTCTCGGCAACCGTCATGTGCGGGTAGAGCGCGTAGTTCTGAAAGACCATGGCGATATCGCGGTCTTTCGGGGGCACGTGCGTGACGTCACGGTCACCGATGAGAATGCGACCACCGTTCACCTCTTCGAGGCCGGCGAGCATGCGCAGAGTGGTGGACTTGCCACAACCCGACGGTCCGACAAGAACGAGAAACTCGCCGTCTTTGACCTGCAAGCTGATCTTGTCAACGGCAGCGCGGCTGGTTCCCGGATAGAGCCGGGTGGCGTTGTCGAAAGTTACTGATGCCATGGTAATTACTCCTTCACCGGCAGGTACGTGCCGGACGATCCGTAGTGAATGAGTCCAAGTATTCCACTCCACGGCGAAGACTTTCTACCTGCAGTCCGCTAGAAGTGCATCACTCTCGTCGCGTAGCCTTGGGCGCATGGCGCGCGCACCAATCCGTGTCGCATCCGCAAGCCTTGCCGTCGTAGTCACGCTCGGAGCCGCGTATGCGCTGAACATCGCGCCCGCACAAGCGACAAACGAGAACGCCGTTGTGGCAGCTGAGAGAACCGGGTCGCGCACATCCACTGACTATGTGGAAATCGACCCCGTGCTCGAGTGGTCGAAGATTCGACTTGCCGAAATGTCTCTCGACGAGAAAGTGCGCAGTCTTCTGGTGTTGCACATTCCCGGACTCGATCCGGATGCAATGCGCGCGGCCGTCGCCCCCGTGAGTTCTGGCGGCACGGGCGCGGGCGGACTCATCTTGATGCGCGACAACGTGCCTGAGACGGCGGAGGCGCTCGATTCGCTGACTTCAGCCGCCATCGCAGAGCCAGAACTGCCGCCGGTGATCGCAATCGACGAAGAAGGCGGCGATGTCGTGCGCCTGCCTTTCGACGGTTTCGCTGGGGCGGATTCGTTGCGCTTCGCGGAACCGAGTGCCTCGGCCGATGCTTACGGCGCTCGAGCCGATCTTCTGGAGTCGGTTGGCGTGAATCTCAATTTCGGAATCGTCGCCGATGTCACAGCCAGTTCCGGTTCGTTCATTTACTGGCGCACTCTGGGCGACGAGCCGTCGGCAGCTAGTGAACGTGTGGCAGCTGCTGTTTCGGCGGAGAGCTCCGTCATCGGAAGTACGCTGAAGCACTTTCCTGGGCACGGGCGTTCGAACGCAGACTCGCACCAGGGAATTCCGTCGACAGATGTTGGTTTTGACGAATGGCGCGCGACGGATGCCCTGCCGTTCGATGCGGGCATCGAGGCCGGTGCTAAGGCCGTGATGTTCGGGCATCTCGCCTACCCGGCTGTGGATTCATTGGCTGCGACTTTGTCGCCCGCATGGCACGAGATTCTGCGCACTGACCTCGGCTTCACCGGTCTTGCTGTCACCGATGACATGCTCATGTTGCAGGCGTCGGGCGTCGCTGCCTACGCCGATCCGTATGCGAATGCGGTCGCCGCTGTCGCAGCCGGAAACGATGCGTTGTTATACGTGATGCCAGCAGACCCGGCCACGGTCGGCATTGATCTCACCACCTTGTCTAACGTGATTGCGACGGGCGTCGATGAAGATCGCATTGATGATGCGGCGCTCCGCATGCTCCTGTTCCGACGTGCTTTAGCTGCGGATGCCCTCTCTTGGCGCCCACCCTGCGACTTCGAGTGTCTTGCGGGTGTTACCGGGGTTGGTGTCTCTGGATTGCTTTCGGACGCTTTGAACCGCTAAAGATCAGTCTTCTGGCTCGCCCATTATTTCGAGACGGATGCGCCGGAGGCTCTCGAGCAAGAAGCCGACGAGAATCCAGTTCGACGCCGCCGGAGCGCGCATCACAATGGGCGCGGTGAGCGCGGGCATGTCGTGCGTCGGCGGGTGAGGCGTGTCCATTGCGGGCAATCCTGCGTCGCGCACGAGCAGGCGCAGGTCATGTGACGCCCGCGTGAGTTCTTCGGCGATCTGACGAATCGCGGGTTCCTTGGGCAGGCTCGGGTCGTAGTTGTCGCGCACGGAGCGAGCCATACTCGCGGTGCGCGTCACGAGCACCCCGAGGCGGTCGAGTAACGCTTCCTGTGCATCCACAATCTGACGCTTCTTGCCACGCCACATGTTGAACAACATTGTCTCGCGCGCCTTGGTCACGGTGCCACGTGCTGCGTTGAGTTCATTGCGCAACAGCAGTGCGCGCTGGAAGATGCTCTCGAGCACCTCGCGTGAAGTGTTGCGGGTGAGCACCGCGCCGATGTCGTCAAGCAGAGCGGCGACGTTTGATCCGAGCTGCGCCACGGCCTGAGTTGACGGCCCGAGCTCAACAGTGGGAACAATCGCGGCGGTCACAGCGAAACCGATGACGGCACCGATGAATGTCTCAAAGATTCGCTCGGCGGAGTATTGCGGTGTTGCCGCGCCGATGGCAATAACGAGCATCGCGCTGATGGCAATCTGGTTGCTCGTTCCGGGGGTGAATTTGAACGCCCAGCCGAGAACAACGGCGACAATAATTGCCACGAGCACGAGCCAGGTGTTGTCACCGAGCAAGAGGCTCGCACCGAGGGCGATAGCCACCCCGAGCACGGTTCCGGTACTGCGCTCGAGCGCTTTGCCGATTGATTGGTTGACGCTCGGTTGTACGACGATGATGGCGGCAATCACCGCGAAGATGGGCGCGCGGTCAGGGTAGAAGATTCCGGCGGCAAACCACGCCAGCACCAGCGCGAGAATCGACTTGGCGACCTGCAACACCGGGATGCGCTTTTTGTCCTGAACTTGGCTGACGAGGCTCACACTTCAACCGTACTCGCGCGGACCGGCTCGGCGGCGGCGATGCTCTTCTGGCGTTCCTTCCACTCGCGCCACAGCGCGCGCAGGTCCCACGCTTGCTCGGCTTCAATCGAGATGCCCTTTTCGCCCGTGCGACGCGTGCGGCCCTTGATGAGCAGCATCTTCGTGCCAAACAACAGCGAGCCGGTGCGCTCCTGAGCCTCTTCGAAGAAGGTTGCGTCGGCGCATCCGGTGCCGTCATCGAGGCTGATGAACACGACGCGTTTGCCGGTGCGCATGGGCGGGGTTTGTGTGGCGATACGGATGCCCGCCACGAGCACCTCGCTCCGGTTCCACAGTTCGCGCAGGTTGCTCGCCGGGGTCACTCCGTACTCCTCGAGCATTGGTCGATACGCCTCAATCAGGTGCTGAGTTGCATCCATATCGAGCACGCGCAGTTCGACGTTGGCACGTTGCGCTGGAGTGAGGTCGGCATTGCCGCGGGGCACGAGGTATCGGTCATCGACATCGAAGTCGAGTTGGTTCTCCGGGTCGTGCTTCGCCGGTCTCTTGGCGGTGAGCGAGCGCACGCGGGCGATGACGTCACCGCGGGTCGGAGCTGGTCGCGGAAGATTGGTCTCGAGTTCGCCACCCAAACTGTCGAGTGCGCCGACCAGAGCGAGTCGCTGCATGAGCGCTTTGCTGGGCCTTGCGCGCAGATAGACGTCGGTGATGCCGGAATACGGCTGCCCGGCGAGCAGGCGTTGAATCTCGGCTTCGCTGATGCCGTGTACGTCGCGCAGTGACAGACGAATGCCGAGCGTGCTGCCAGCAGTGCCGCCCGTCTGTCCGCCCGACACGCTTCCCAGCACCCGCTCGACGCGGTATTCGTCGATGCTCGCGTTCACGTCGAGCGGCAGAATCGGAACGGCGAGTCGCCGGGCCTCGGCGAGCAGCAGCCGGCGCGGATACATGCCCGGGTCGTGCGTGAGCAAACCGGCGAGAAACTCAGCCGGGTAGTGCGTCTTCAGCCACGCGCTTTGGTAGGTGGGCAACGCGAAAGCTGCGCCGTGCGCTTTGCAGAAACCGAACGATCCGAAACCTTTGAGCACTTCCCAGATGCGATCGACATCGCGGTCGGTGAACTTGCGCTGACCCGTGGCCGGGTCAATGTTTGTCTTCGTGCGCGTTCGAAAAGCTGCCTCAATCGACGAGGTCGCTTTCTCCATCGAGCGACGCAGTTCGTCGGCTTCGGCAAGCGTGACGCCCATGGTTTCGTGCAGGATGCGCAACACGTGCTCGTGATAGATGACCACCCCGTAGCTGTCTTGCAGAAAGTAGCGAAAGCTCGGGTGCAGGTAGTCGGGTTGGGTGAACCCGTGTTTCGCATCCAGAAACGGTGCGACCATGTTTCCCTTCATCGGACCCGGCCTGAAGAGCGAGATGTCGGCGATGAGGTCGTTGTATTCATCGGGTTGCATCTTGCCGATGAGTTCGCGTTGTCCTGGGCTTTCGATTTGGAACATCCCGAGCGTGTTCGCCGTGCGAATCGCGACGAACGTGGGCTCGTCGTCGTGCGGGATGGCGTCGAGCTCGATGCTGCCGTCGGGCTTCACATAAGCGGCATCGAGCGGAAGATCTCCGGCAGCCGCGGCACGGGGGCCGTGTATCCGCTTAATCTCACGCAGTGCGTACGCGAGCGTCGACTGCATGCGCACACCAAGTACGTCGAGTTTGAGCAGCCCCATGTCGTCGATGTCGTCTTTGTCGAACTGACTCATCGGAAGGCCGGCACCACTCGGTTGCATCGGCGAGATGTTGTAGAGATCGTTGTTGCTCAAAATGACACCACACGGATGCATCGACACGTGCCGGGGGAGTCGGTCGAGTCGCTCAGTGATGTCGACGAGCAGGTCGAGTCGGTCGTCGGCTGCCAACAGGTCAGCAAATTCGCGCAGCTCGGGGCGACTGCCGATCTTCTCACGAAAGTCACGCGCGTTGAATCGCCAGATGTTCTTCGCAACGAAACCGATTTGGTCGTCGGTCAGCCCGAGTGCGAGCCCGGCGTCTCGGGCGGCACCGCGTGCGCGATACGTGTTCTGCATCGCCATCAGGCTCACGCGGGTCGACCCGTAGCGTTCAAAAATCGCGCGGTAGATGTCGTGGCGTCTCGCCGACTCCACGTCGATGTCGATGTCGGGCAGTGTCTCGCGCTTGTTGCCTAAGAAGCGCTCGAACAGCAGGTCGAGTTCGAGCGGGTCGACGTTGCTGATGCGCAGCAGGTAGTTCACGAGGCTACCCGCGCCCGAGCCTCGCGCCTGGTTGCGAATGCCCATGTCGCGGATCATCCGTGTGACATCAGCAACAGTCAAAAAGTACGTCGCAAACCCGAAGCCGTCGATGGTGGTCAGCTCGTCGCGTAACCGTTCGTGGATTCGCGTCTGCAGTTTCTGGTTCGCATACGGGTAGCGCTCACTGATGCCGGCCTGCGCCATGCGACGGAGTACCTCGCTGGGGTTCGAGCCGGGGTTTGTGCCATCCCCACCCGCGTTTCCTTTCAGCACGCCAATCACGCTGTTCTCGGGCACCTTCGCCTGTCGCCACCCGATGTCGGTTTCCGGGTCGAGCGCACACGTTTCAGCTAGACGTATGGTTTCGGCAATCAGCCGAGGTGCGGCCCCCTGGTCAAGCATCGAGTGACGCACGATTCGTCGCGCGATTGCGTGCATGTCTTGTGGAGTCTTGAGCCAGGCTTGGCCGTTCGGTTGCGGCTCGAATGTTCCGAGTGGTTTGAGCGCGGCTGCGGAATCGAGAATGTCACCCGTGATGGCATCATCAGGAACGAGATAGCGCACGGCATTGGTGAGCACGGCGGGAATCTCATTTGCCTCGGCCAACTCGAGCATGCGAGCGGCGTGCGTGAGGCTGCCCGGGCGACCCGGTTCGGTGTAGTGGCAGACCACGTTGAGGGTGACCGCGCCGGGCAGGGCGCGCATCCACCAAGCCAGACGGTCGGATGCGCTACTCGCCGACCCGCGCGCCACCGCGTGACCCACGTCGGAGTCAGGGCCGAGCAGCACGGTGACATGTGTTCCGTCGGGCCCGCGCAACAGGTGCGCAAGCCGGTCGCGGCGCAACGCCGGCTGGTTCTTTCGCAGAGCTGAGCGCGGGGAGTGCGCTTGTGTGATCGCGCGAGCAATCGTCGCCCAGCCGGCACCGCCGTTTCGACCGTGCGCGAGCAACACGATTCTTCCTGCGGGTGTGCCATCGGCCTCAGCTAGCGCGAGGTCGACGCCCACGACAGGGGCGATGTTCGCTGCGATGCACGCGCGAATGTGTCGCACGGCCCCGTAGAGCCCGTCACGGTCGGTCAGTGCGGCAATGGGTGCACCAAACTCGGCCGCCGCCGCGACCAGGAGTTCGGGTCGGGCGGTGCCGTAGTGCGCGCTGAACGCGCTTGCGGTCTGCAGGTGTACGAATGTCGCCATGGGTGCTGCTCACCAGTGAGCAGGGGTGGGTTAGGCGAAGAGCAGGTAATCCAGTTCTTCGCTCGATGCGGAGAGGAGCATCCACGTGGCGCCACCCGGCCCGCGCGCCACGTCATAGATGCCCTCACTGAAGGTGCCACCGGTCATGGTGACGGCCTCGACGCGCCACACGGGCATGTCGAGGGTGACGACGTTGCCAGCTGCAACGCGCGTGTTCTCGGCCCACCAGCGGCGGCGTGTGATCCACGGCTCAGGCGTGCTGAGCACACCGTAGAGCTGGCCGCGCCAGGTGAAGCGAATGGGCATGCCCGACGGAAGGGTTTCTACCTCGACGAGCTCATTGATTTGCATGTTCTTACCTCTGTGAGTATTCGAATATATCTTCGAATGTTCACAATAGGAACTGCCACCGACAGAGGCTTCAAGTGCAGGTTGAAGCTGGTCAGAAAAGCGCTACAGAACCTTCTTGAGCTGCTTCATCAGCGTCGCACCCGAGTGCCCATAGACCCACGGCGCGCCGGCCGGAGGAACATACTGCTCGGCGTGCTTCTTGCTCGTACCGGCGAACACGGCCTCACTGGCGGACAGTCGACGGATGCACACCGCCGCCACATTCTTCGGGAACTCCTTCTGGAACTCCCCATAAATCTGCTGATCGTGCTGACCGTCATCGCCAACAAGAATCCACTTCACGTGCGGGAACTCTTTCGCGAGTCGACGAAGGCTGGTCTCTTTGTGGGCACGGCCTGAGCGAAACATGCGATCGTGCGTCGGACCCCAGTCGGTGAGAAGTAGAGCACCTTCGGGATACATGTTGCGCGAGAGAAAACGCGTGAGGGTCGGAGCAACGTTCCATGCTCCGGTCGACAGGTAAATGACGGGCATGCGCTTGTTGCGCTCGACCAACTTGGTCAAAAAGACCGCCATGCCCGGGGTGGGAACGCGCGCGTGCTCATCCAGCACGAAGGAATTCCACGCAGCGAGGAACGGGCGAGGCAACGCGGTGACCATGACCGTGTCATCCACGTCGCAAATCAGGCCGATGGTGGCGTTGTCGGGGGCAATCTGAATCAGGGCATCCGATTCGGGTGAACCCTCGCACGAGAAGTGCACGGCGTGCTGGCCCGGGGCGAGTTTCACCTTGAGTACGGCATCCACGACGCCACCGCGGTCGGCGGTCACATCGAACGTTGCATCACCGATGCGGATCTTCACAACGGCACTGTTGACGGGCACGGCCATGAAGCTGCGCCAACCACGGATACTCGCCTTGCGCTTGATCGCAGCACGCTCGGCACGCGACCCGATGCGGTAGTTCGGCACGAGAAGCACGCGACACATCACGCGAACCCATTTGCCATCGCCGTATCCGGGATACGCAACCACTGTTGGTGTGTGACCACGCTTGCGCACGCGGCGTTCGCGCCACGCGTGATAGCGGTCTTCGAGGCGCGCCGCCCGGTGCATGACTTCTTTTTTCACCTCACGTGGGGTGACAGGTCGAGAACCTGCGGGGCGTGCGCTCATCACGCGTACAGTTTGGCAGACACGCGACTAACTGTCGCTCGCTGGTGAGGTGCCAGTCTTTGTGTCGCCCTCGGTGTGCATGAACTTCTCTTGTGAGCGTTCGATGCGTTTCTTGAGGAGAGAACTCACGACGATGAGCACGAAAACGATTCCGATAAACACCCAGGCGGCCCAGTCGAATCGCTCCGCAAGCAGCAGGTACTGCTCGGTCAGGAAATAGGCGATGCTCACGTAGATGCTGGCCCAGAGCGCGCAGGCGGCCGCAGTCCACGTGATGAACGTGCGATAACGCATTCCGGCCATGCCGGCCGTCAACGGAACGACAGAGTGAAAGAACGGCAAGAACCGGCTGAAAAACACGGCCAGTCCGCCACGTCGGTGCACGAAGTTGTTCGCCTCAATCCAGCGTTCTTCACCAATCCACTGACCTGCGCGGCTGCGACGCAGGCGTGTGCCGAAGAACCGTCCGAGATAGAACCCGATGGTTTCTCCGATGAGTGCACCGACAATCACGGCAATCAACATGAACACGTACTGCTCAGTGTTTTGAATACCCGTGCTGGCCACGAGAACGACGGTGTCTCCGGGCATAATCAGCCCGACGAGAAACGATGTCTCGAGCATGATGGCAAGACCAGCCACCACGGTTCGTGTAACCGGATCGACGCTGGCGACAAACGCGATGACCCAATTGAGAATGTCGCTAATCATGAGTCGAAAGTACCCGCCGACGCTGTTCATAGGCTGAGCGCCATTCACGCAGAAGGTCGGGGTTCACTGAAACCTGTGGTCCATCAATCCACGCGGTCACCTCGCGGATTCCGTGTAGCGCGTTGATTGCCCACACAGTGAGGCCGTCGAGGTCGGCGGGCGTTGCCCAATCGGTGACCGGCGCGTTGGCATTGACCGTGACGCCCATCTCGGCGGCGATGTCTGCGAGCACACGCGCCGTGACACTGTCGACTCGGGTTGCGCTCGCCGGAGGAAACGTGAGCACGCCGTCACGCCACCATGCGAGACACGTGGTTGCGCCGTCGATGATGCGGCCGGGATGCTCGTGCGCGGGCTGAGTGAGAATCACGGCGTCATCCGCCCCGCGTGAGCGTGCGTCGTCGCGCAATGAGTTGAGAATCGCGAGATCGGGACCCTTGATTGCTGGCTCCGTGCGCGGGTCGTGATCGGCGGTGGCGAGAATGACCGAGGTGGTCAGTGGCGGCGCGGGGCGCATCCAGAATTCAATCTCGCCGCGCACGGTGAAGTCGATGCGGGGGAACCAATCGCCCTCGCGCGGAATCAGCGCAGTGAACGCGTCGATGTAGGCGGGAGAAGGAAAGACCATGCCCTGAGCTTCAGTTGCGCGATTGAACCGGGCAACGTGTTCGTCGAAGGCAACCACTGCACCGTTGTGAACCAAAAACGAATCGGCGGCGAGCAGAGGCGTCACCGGCAGATGCGTGATGTCGGCAAACGCGGTTCCGTTCCAGCGGTAACGCACGTCTTCAGGCATGTCTACATTCTGGTCGTTTTACTCGGGTGGAAAAGCCGCAAAGGTCTAGACTGCAACAATGGCTCGCCCCGGTACACGTCACGCGTCTTATCGCACGACGGCAGAAACCCAGGCGCCCGAGTCTCGCGTTCTCAATGAAGCGTTCTGGCTGAGGTTTGGTGATAACCCAGCTCCGACCATGCGCGAAAAGATTCTGTACGTCACGATGAGCGACGTTTCGCGTGTCGGCCCGGCCGCGTTCAATGTCGGAGTCGTCTGCGAAGCGCTAGGGATTTCGAACAGCCTCATCAACCACCACTTCGGTGGACGTGACGAACTCATTGCCGAAGCGATCATGGAGACCTATCGCCGATACGTCGATGTCATATGGATGGCGGCCATCGTTGAAGTCACGCCCGAGGCTCGGTTGCGCGCTTGGATTGAAGAGTCGGTTGCGCGGCAGGTTCAGATGCGCGGACTGGCCGCCATTCTCAATTACCCCACGGCATCACTCGACGTGACCAATATCGTGCACGAACGCTTCGGCAAGCAGATGGCTGACCTCGGAGCTTTGAACATGGCACGGTTGATTCAATTGGTTGGCGATGTTCGACGTGATTCCGTGTCCACTACGGAACTCGTTCTCGGTGAAGTGCGCGGAAGTGAGCTCGCCGCGGATCCACACATGACCGTGCTGGGCGCGAGCATCGGATGGTCGGTGCTCGGCATGTCCGTGTGGAACACAGGTCCTCACCTGCCGACGGCGAACGCACCGGAGACAGCGATGCTGCTTGACGCAACGAGCCGCTACCACGTTGACCGCATGATTCGCGAGGCTCGCGGCGACTAGCGCGTCTGCCTTGTATTCGACGAACTAGCCGACTCGAATCACACCGTTGTTGACCGTGCCGAGGTCTAGCGGGTTGAGCTGAATCAGTTCGACATTTGAGTCACCGGGAGTCAGCGCAGCGCCCGTTGAATCACAAGTCGACGTCTGATTGTCGAGCACGGGTACCGAGCGCATCAAAATGTACTTCGATGCCGAGAATGTTCCGCTCGTTAGGGATACGCGAATCGTGGCTGCAGCCGTTTCCGTCGCCGCGCGTGTTCCTCGCAACGTGAGCACCGCCGACCTATCGCCCGTAATGGTTGTTCCGGCTGACGCGTTGTCCGTCGACCCTCGCGTCGCTGCGTCAAAACGCATTGTTGATCCTGATGTGGGAGTGCCTGTGCCGTCCAGGCTCGACTCATCAGTTTCGTAGAAGCACAATTGAACGGATGCATCACTAGAGATCCTTATCTGTGTGAGATCGACAACAGTGAGTCGCGGGTCCACGGGGATGACGGTGGGCACGGTGAGTGAGACATCCGGAGCCACGATGAGCACGGGGGAGGTCAGGTCGGCAGATGCCGAGGCACTCGTTGAGTCAACGGGGACAACAGCGCCGCTCACCAAGCCGGCATCGACCGTCCAGCGGTAGCAACGACCGCGCGTGAGTCCGTCATTGTTAGGCCAGCTGGTGATTTGCGTGGCTTCCGTGGTCCACGTCGTCCCACAGGAAGATCCTGACAAGGTTGCCCACTGGCGTTTTCCTGTCGGCGCAGTCGTCAACGAGCCGTTTGATGTCGTCGTGATGTTGATGCTGGGAGCCGTCATGTTGGTTGCGGTCGTTGCGGCATAACGCACGTAGACCACACCACTGCCTCCGGCGCTTGCAACACGACTTCCATCGCCTCCTGCGCCACCGCCGCCGGTGTGTGCCGACGCAGCATTTGGCGTTCCGCCGGAAACACTGGCCGCACCGCCGCCTGCTCCGCCGGATCGTGCGCCGTTGCCTCCGCCTCCGCCACCACCACCGAATGTCGTACGTGAGCCGGGGACCCGCCAGCTGGAGCCGTCCGCACCATTGCTCGATGGGTTCGTGACGAGTGAGTTCGAGTTCGTGTAGACGCCTTTTCCGCCCGAACCACCTGCTCGATTCTGAGTCCCAGAGGGTTGTTTCAAGGTGGTGTCAGTGTTGTTCGCGATTGAACCACCTGCAGCTGCTGAGTTACCAACTCCATTGTTAAGGCAACGCGAGTTGCCCCAGTTGCAACCGCCACCGCCTTTGCCGCCATTTGCGGTCAAGGTGTTCACGCTGTCTGTAAACGATGACGATGAGCCGTCCGTACCGCGCTTGAGACCGTTCGGATCAGCACCACCGGTTGTGACCGTTCCGCCCGCACCACCGCCACCGACAGTAATGGTCGCGTTACCCGAAACCTGGATTGACGAGTGATACACCTGCGCGCCACCACCACCGCCCGAGCCGGCTTCTGAACCGCCGCCGCCGCCGCCTCCGACGGCGAGCACCTCGGCGGTCGTGACACCCGACGGCGCGGTCCACGTGCACGACCCATTCCCACTCGAGGGTGCCCTGAAGACAGCTAATCGGTATCCGTCAACCGTGGACTGACTGTAAGTGCCGCTCGTGCATGTTCCGTCATTGGAGCCGGATGCCGGTGCCGCCGCCGTCGTTCCACCTATGTTCCACGCGACGGCAATCGCACACTCGCTCGACTGAACCGCAAAATCGAATGTTCGATCTACGGTTCGCGCCGTGGGTGCGGTGCTGTCGGTCAGTCGGATTGTCGCTGTTGTTGAACCCAACGACGTCGGAGTTCCAGATATGAGGCCCTCCGAAGTCATATTCGTGCCGGTGGGCAACGAACCAGACGTGACCGAGTACGAGTACGGCTGAACGCCCTCGGTGCCCACAAGTTGAAGGGAGACGGATTGAGATTGCTGCAGACACTGGTTCGCGGACGACACCCATGCCGGGTCTGGAATATCCCGAATCGAATTGACCGAAGTTGACCAAATCTCTGAATTCATGGCTCCACCACCGGTTCCGGCAACGAATCCGAACTTGAAGGTGTCTGCATCATGAAGCTTTTGCGGCAGTTCGAACGTGGCAGAAGGAGAAACGGCAGACCAGTCGGATGTCCCGGCGGCGGCGACATACACCTTGCCCGTGCCGTTCGTGCGTGACCCTGACGTGTCGTTGATGTCGATTGTCACGCGAACAGCGGCGCCGGTTTGGCTGAAGATTCCCGAGCTTGAGATATCAACGCCAATATTGCGACTGCTGACTGTGCGATCGGAATCGGTCGTGATTCGGCAGTAGCCGTCGGTGCGACTTGAGCCTTCGGGTCCCCGAACGACGAGCGAACGACGCGCAAACTGGGATGTCGATTGTGTTGGATCGCTCGGGCATCCGCTTACTGAACCGAACGGGGCTTGGTAGAAGTTTCCGTAGGCGTCGAGCCCGATTCCCAAGAGCGCACCACTGAGTCCGTTGTTTCCACTGACCGCACCGTAGCCGAGTGACCCACCGGACCACCCGACTGACGAACCGCCAGTGTCGGTGTTGGATCCGTCCTTGAGATAGAAGACAAAGCCGTCCGCCTGACAGGTGTTTCCGGAGTTCGCGAGACCAGAGCTCGTGGCGTTGTAATTGTCGGCAGGGTTTGCGGGGCATCCGGTGCCACCCGCACCGTGCAAAGCCACATTGAAGTTGATATCGAGGCCCGCGGAAGTCGTCTGAGCTACGTCGTAGAGGGCGTAGCCGGTTTGGCCTTGGCCAGTGTTGGTCAGGCGAAGGCGATCGACTTCTGTGCCCGCGTCCGGGCCATCGACCATCGCTGGGAGGCTGGCGTCTGTGGCACCTGTGTTTCCGCTGACGCTCCAGTTGTTCGACGTCGCTTCAGTGACTCCATTGGTCGGCCCCGTGAACGCGGCCACAACGATTTGGGTAACCCCAGCCGCGGGAGTTCCGACAACCGTTAATCCGACTCCGGTCGCTGCGATTACCAGGGCGCTGAAACCACCAATGATTGCTGGGCGAGACACACTGAAGGGCCGCCCCGTGGATGGGCGAGACCGAACGCCACGGGGAACAAACGTGCCCCGCCGACGCTCAAATGGTTTTAGTTTCGCCACATTTTTTAGTGTAGTGTCTTGCGCGAGGCTGAATCTCTTTCGATGCAACGCCTTTTTCGTGTTGGTTGAGTAAAAGGTCTCTGACATGCCCGCTGAAGTTATCTCGCCACTGGCGGACTATTTCGAGGGCCACTCGTCGAAGAAGAAGCCACTCCGCGTTCGGACCGTTGCGATTGCAGGTGGTCTCGCCCTCGTGGTTGCTCCGATCACCAGTACGGTTCTTGCTGCTGATATCACGACGGGCGTGCAGAATGCCGAGTTCGGCCAGGGCAGTCTGGTCACCCAGGAATGTGATGACCTCGTGACAATTGCGCTCACGACAAGCTGGTATTCGACGGGTTCATACTTCCAAGTCAGCCAGATTGATCTGGGCGATGTGAACCTTACGAACTGCAACGGCAAGACATTGACTGTTTCCGCTTATTCAGGGGCTGGCTCGCAGCTTGACCTCAGTTCAGCCGCGGGTTCTTCCCTTACATACGCCATCACATCGTCGACCGTTTCTAGCCCGCTGACCGGCGTTTCGAGCTCTGCGACGATTCCTCTCACTGTCGACGGACTCATCAACTCCGTTGACGTGGCCAAAGTCACCGTTCAGACGGAAGACACTCCAGGGTAAAGACACTTTCAATTTCGACACGCCACAGAATTCGACTTGACTGAAAACGATTTAGTCGTTACATTCTCAATGTCGCTGAAATTAATTTAGCGCGTTACTTGAAAGGGGAGCCTCGTGGCTCAGCACACCATCATCGTGGAGTCAGCATCGCAGCCCGCTGCAAAGCAGAAGCGTCGTAAGGCTCCACTCATCCTCGCCGGCATTGGCCTCGTGGCACTCGTGCCCGTTATCGGCTCGACCTTCGCGGCGAACATCGCGATCGGCTCGGGCGACATTGAGTTCGGTCAGGGAAGCCAGCAGACGGTTGCCTGCGACACGTCGGTCACCGTTACCCCCGATGCCTTGTACGACTCGGCCTCTGACTCGTGGTCGCTCACCGTTGCTGTCGGCGGAATCGACACGACGGCGTGTGAAGACAAGGTGTTCACTGTCTCGACATGGAACTCATCGGACGCACTCGTAGATACTTGGACTGTCACCTTGACGGGAGTAAGCGGCACGTTTACCGGCGGCACGTTCACCACCGAAGGATCTGACTACGTCGCGACGTTCTCTGACTCGACGCTGAACGCAGCCGACCTGAAGACGGTCACTGTCGAGTCCAGCAACTAGGTTCTCACCTGAATGCGACGGCCCTGAGTTCCGCTCGGGGCCGTCGCATTGGGAACTTCGACAGCCGCTTGTCGCGAATAGAGGCGAGTGGCACTCAAGAGAATTCTGTGGGATGACGTATCGAGTGCTTCGCGATCACGAGCCCGGCGCCAAAGACGTCGGGCTTATTGCCGTTAAGTCACCCGACGACGGAAGTGTTCCAGCTGATGCCCACATTCTGGTCACCGTGCGCACAGACGGCTCTCCATACAGCTACCTCGTGACTACCCACGATGTGGTTGTCGGTGTGGACGCGGAGAGTTTTGTTCGCAGTTTGCCCGTCGTTCGTGCACCGTCCCTGCTTGGCAAGACTCTTCGCGGAATCGCCTACGGCCTCAGCGGGCTTTTTGTTGCTGCACTGCTCGTAGTCGGGCTGACAGGCACGCTTTCTTTCCGCGTCGTCCTCACCGAGTCCATGCAACCCAGCATCAACCCGGGCGACGTGATTGTCGCGGTCTCCGACAACGTGGTTGCACCACAGCTTCATGACGTGGTGGTCTACATCGCGACACGATTTGACGGCACTCCCGTCGCACCTTTTGCCCACCGAATAATTGGCGGTAACGCAGAGGACGGCTGGATCGTGAAGGGAGACAATAATCCCAACGCTGACGTGCAGAAGCCGACGTCCGACGACATCAACTCGGTGGTAGTTGCGGTTTGGCCCGCTGTCGGTAAGTTTTTCAATGTCCAAGTACTTTTCCTTGCGGCCTTCCTTGGGGTTGCCACCTGGTTGATCATTGGCGGATTGCGTTCACGTAGGGGCTCGGACTCATGACAACAATCGAAGACTTCTTTGGCAACATCGGTCGCCGGCGCGCCAAGCCCGCCGTTCCTCCGTATCCGCACTCAAATCCCGATGCAGTTGTGGAACCGACCACTCAGGGTCGCGGTCGCCGATTCGTTGTGCGCGTCTTGCTCATCCTCCTTCTTCTGTTGCTCGTGTTTTTTGCACGGTTCATTCCAGAAACATGGAACCCCTTTAGCTCGACGGGTCTTTTTGCCAGCGAGGGCGTGTCCAACGGGTCATCCGGCAACGCTCCGGGCTTAGCAGCCGGCTCGACAAGCACCCCGGGGCCGCAAGGTGCCAACGGGAGCAACGGCAGCAACGGTACCGACGGATCCCAGGGCGCGCCGGGGCCTCGAGGCGCAGACGGCGCGACAGGTGCCAACGGAGCAGATGGTCAAGATGGGCTCGACGGCGCCGATGGCGTCACTGGCCCCGCTGGCCCCATGGGACCTGTTGGCTCGCTCGGACAATCGAATTCAGACATCTCCGCTTGCGACGACAACATCGTTGTCGGGCTGCGCAGCGCATGGTCGGCGAGCAATTCAGAGTTTCGGGTTGCGCGCGTG
Organism: Microbacteriaceae bacterium; assembly: GCA_041303845.1. Classification (GTDB taxonomy): domain Bacteria; phylum Actinomycetota; class Actinomycetes; order Actinomycetales; family Microbacteriaceae; genus RFQD01. The sequence goes on from JBFYOK010000178.1 coordinate 16,954, forward strand.
CTGCTGTCAGACGTGAGTGACGCGTGCGCCGGCCTGTACCTCGGTTTTGACCTTCTCGACGCAAATGGCGAGAGCCTCGCGCACATCGAAGTCGCTTCCCTTGCCGTTTCTGGAGGACTGGTCACACTGTCCGCATCTGACTTCGCCGTGCTTTCGAGCGTGCGTTCGGTTGACGTGGCTCGCGTTGCTATCGAGATCGCGTCCTAGGGCAAGAGCACATCACATGTCGAAGAATGAAACCCCGATCTATCATCGCTCTCGTTCTGCTGTCGAAGCGCCCAGTGAGCAGCAGCCAGAGTTATCTCCGGCCGTCGAAAAGGTGACCACATCGGCTGGCACAGCTTCGCCAACGCCCCTCGAAGCACATGAAGATGCTCCGGTCGTTGTTGATCTTCCAGACGGGCAGAAGGTCATTCTCGGTTCAATCTCGCCGGGTACGGTCATAGAAATTGCGGCATGGCGGGGAACTGAACGCCCTGATTCGCGCACGACGCGCATTGTTCTTGGAGTAGCAAACAATCCTGAGCTCGAGGAGAGCATCCCCATGAAAAATTCCGACCAAACAAAGCGTCCACGCAGTCGCGCATGGATCTGGGTCGTCGTCACTGTCGCCGTTCTCGGTGCGGCCGTGTTGGCGTTGTTGTTGAGCCCACTCAAGTTTGTGCATCCGACTGCCGGGGCTTCGCTCGGATTCGGAAGTGCAGATTCGTCCGTCGTCTTGATTTTGCCCATTGAGGCCGTGACTGAAGGACAACTCGTCGTCGCCACTAAGGGTGATGATGTCGTCGTAGGACAGGTCGCCGGCGTGGATTCGGGGCAAGTCCTATTGCAAACGGGGACGACATTCACTCAAGTCACCGAGAAGTCCGTTTTCGGATCTGTCTCCGTGATTGTGCCTTTTGTCGGGCTAGCTTTCTAACTTCAACCTCAAGGCCTGACGCGCGTCGAGAATCACGGGACGCGCGGAATAGGCTCAACCTGTGTCGAAACGGTCATCTCCTCGCCGCATTCTGCGCGTTGCGATAACCGGATGGGTTGAGCCCTCAACTATTCGAGCTGTTCTTTTCGGCGATATTGACTGGCAAATTTGGCTGGATGCTGGTTCCGAGTCCACGCTGAGCAACGTTCCCCAGTGTTCGTACCTGGGCGCGGGTCGCACGCGCGTTGTCACGGCGTCGGTCGACTTCGGGACGGTGACCGAGCGGATCCTGTCAAATGGTCTGACAAGAACTTTTCAGTCGAACATCTTTGAATTCCTGCGAAACGATGTGGACTCGCCCATCGAAGTTTCGGCCGAAGACTCAACGAGTTTCGCGCTCGGTTGGGTGGGCTGGTTTGGCTACGAGCTCGGTGCTCAGACAGTTGGTGCGCCGACGGCCACCCACGCAGGGCGCGAGTCAGAGATTCCAGACGCGTGCCTGATTTTTCTTGACCGTGCCATCGAATTTGATCACGCGACGCAGAGCATCACGGCGCTGAGTTTTGAGACGGACACCGAATGGGCCGACGAGGTCGCTGCGGTGGTCGCTCGATTAGTTGAGAAGACGGGGAACCACTCGAGTCGTGCGCGCGACGGCGAGTCAGGCGACTTTCACGTTGACTCAGTCGCCTTTCGACACTCCAGGTCGGGCTATGAACATCTCATCGAGTCGTGCCTTGACGAGATTCGGGCGGGCAACGCGTACCAACTCTGCTTGACGAATCGAATCGATATCCAGTTCGACAGTGCGCCCAATCCGTTCGACGTTTTTGAGCGTCTGCGGTTAGCAAATCCAACGCACCACGGCGGGCTGATTGTGGCCGACGGCGTGAGCTTGGTCAGTTCGTCGCCAGAGGTCTTTCTGACCGTCACGCCTGCCGGTCATGTGACCACAAAGCCGATTAAGGGCACGCGGCCGCGGGGCTCCACCGATGACCATGACGTCGAATTGAAACGCGAACTTGTCGAGAGCGACAAAGAGCGTGCGGAAAACCTGATGATTGTTGACCTCATGCGCAACGACCTCGGACGCGTTTCGCGCGTCGGTTCGGTCACGGTCGAGAAACTGCTCGACATCGAAACCTATGCGAATGTGCACCAACTCGTCAGCACAGTCGGTGGCGACCTTGCGCCGGGGCTCACGGTGGTGGATGCGCTCGAGGCCTGCTTCCCGGCAGGCTCAATGACGGGAGCGCCGAAGTTGGCGGCCATGCGCATCCTGAACCGGCTTGAAGCCGGCTCGCGTGGCATCTACTCGGGCGCGTTCGGATACATCTCTCTCGACGGTTCGTGCGACCTCGCGATGGTGATTCGCAGCATTGTTCTGCACGGCACGCACGCGACTATCGGCACCGGGGGTGGCATCACGTCGGGTTCCGCGCCGAGCGAAGAGTGGGAAGAGACGCTCGTCAAGGCACGCCCGCTGCTCGGCGCGTTGGGCATCACAGACCACCCTGCGTAAAGGGGAGCGCCGTCGCGCAAAGTAAACTCGTACCCGTTATGACTGAGCACGAGGAAGCGACCTTCGACTTCGCGAAAATCCAGGAAAAGTGGCTGCCCATCTGGGACGAACTGGAGCCATTCCGCTCTGACGACCCCAATGACACACGCGACCGCAAGTATGTGCTCGACATGTTCCCGTATCCGTCGGGCGACCTTCACATGGGCCATGCAGAGGCCTACGCGCTCGGCGACGTGATCGCCCGCTACTGGCGCCACCGCAACTTCAATGTTCTGCACCCGATTGGCTGGGACTCATTCGGGCTGCCGGCCGAGAACGCTGCAATCAAGCGCGGGCTTAACCCGGTGACCTGGACGTACGACAACATCGAACAGCAGAAGAAGTCGATGCGTCGCTACGCCGCCAGCTTCGACTGGACTCGCGTATTGCACACGAGTGACCCCGAGTACTACAAGTGGAATCAGTGGCTGTTCCTCGAGATGTACAAGAAGGGCCTCGCTTACCGCAAGGACTCGTGGGTCAACTGGGACCCGGTAGACCAGACGGTGCTCGCGAACGAACAGGTTCTTCCCGACGGCACGTCCGAGCGTTCGGGCGCAATGGTCGTCAAGAAGAAGCTCACACAGTGGTATTTCAAAATCACCGACTACGCAGACCGACTGCTCGATGACCTCGACAAACTCGAGGGTAGTTGGCCGAGCAAGGTTCTTTCGATGCAGCGCAACTGGATCGGCCGCTCACAGGGTGCCGACGTGCAGTTCGCCATCGAAGGGCGGGACGAGCCCGTGACGGTGTTCACCACCCGACCGGACACTCTGTTCGGCGCCACCTTTATGGTGGTCGCCCCTGATGCTGACCTCGCGACCGAACTTGTCGCCGGAGCAGATGCCGCAACGCAGGCAGCATTCGCCGAGTACCTCACCGAGGTGCAAAAGTCGAACGAAATCGAACGCCAGAGCACAGACCGGCCGAAGACGGGTGTGTTCCTCGGTCGCTTCGGCATCAATCCGTTGAATGGTGAGAAGTTGCCGATTTGGGCCGCCGACTACGTGCTCGCAGATTACGGTCACGGTGCGATCATGGCCGTGCCGGCACACGACCAGCGCGACCTCGACTTCGCACTCAAGTTCGACCTTCCCGTGAAAATTGTCGTCGATGTGCCATCGGCCGACGGAGAAGACAACGACCCGCGCACGACCGGCATCGCGACCGGTGGCGAAGGTGTCATGGTCAACTCGGGGGACCTCGATGGGTTGACGAAGAAGGATGCGATTGCCAAGGCCATCGACATTCTGGGTGCCCGCGGAACCGGTTCGAAGGCAACCAACTTCCGCCTGCGTGACTGGTTGATTTCTCGCCAGCGTTACTGGGGAACACCCATCCCAATCATTCACGGCGCTGACGGAGTCGAGATTCCCGTTGCATTCGACCAACTGCCGGTTGAGCTGCCGCCCACTGAAGGCCTGAATCTTCAGCCGAAAGGGCAGTCGCCGTTGGGTGCAGCCGAAAACTGGGTCAACGTGCCCGACCCGCGAGACGAGTCTCCGGCTCGTCGTGATCCCGACACGATGGACACGTTCGTTGACTCGTCGTGGTACTTCTTGCGCTTTTTGTCGCCTCGCGACTCGACACAGGCCTTCGACCCGGCTGAAGCGAAGAAGTGGGCTCCGGTAGATCAATACGTCGGTGGCGTCACACACGCGATTTTGCACCTTCTTTATGCACGTTTCATCACCAAGGTCTTGTTCGATCTCGGACACATCGATTTTGAAGAGCCGTTCACCGCGCTGCTCAACCAGGGCATGGTGTTGATGGATGGCTCGGCCATGAGCAAGTCCAAGGGCAACCTCGTTCGCCTGAGCGATCAGCTCGAGGAACACGGCGTCGACGCTATTCGTCTGACGATGGCATTTGCCGGCCCACCAGAAGACGACATTGACTGGGCGGATGTTTCACCTTCTGCGTCGAACAAGTTCTTGGCTCGGGCCTGGCGTATGGCGCAAGACGTCACCAGCGCGGTTGGTGCCGACCCAGCAACCGGCGATACCGGGCTTCGGCGCGTGACGCACGGCGTGCTTGCCGAAGCACCCGTGCTCATTGAGGGTTTCAAGTTCAACGTGGTCGTTGCGCGTCTGATGGAACTCGTCAACGCAACTCGCAAGGTGATCGACACCGGTGCTGGCGGTTCTGACCCAGCCGTGCGTGAGGCTGCCGAAACCGTCGCCATGATTCTTGACGTCTACGCTCCGTATACGGCCGAAGACATGTGGGAAATGCTCGGTCACGCACCGAGCGTGTCGCGCGTCGTCTGGCCCACGGCTGATCCCACGTTGCTCGTTCAAGACAGCGTTACGTGCGTGGTGCAGGTTGACGGCAAGGTGCGCGACAAGTTTGATGTGTCGCCGAACGCAACCGAAGAGGAACTCGAAGCTACCGCAATGCAGACGGCTGGCGTGATTCGCACGCTTGCCGGGCGCGAAGTGGTTAACGTCATCGTGCGCGCACCAAAGATTGTCAGCATCACGACCAAGCCGAGCGACTAGTTCTTCGCTGATTTTTTGGCGCTCTGCCTTCCACGCAGAGCCTTCTGACTGAACCTGCGGTGACGATCGCAACCTAACGTCGGTGGATGCGCACCCCGCGAACCGGCTCCCTCATCGTGCTTGGTCTGGCGATTGTCGCTGTCGCGGTCATCGTGTCGGTGATTGCTCCGTGGGGTAAGTCGACGGTGGTTTCGAGCAC
>JBFYOK010000179.1:0-11345 GCA_041303845.1 Microbacteriaceae bacterium
GCATCCATCGAGGCGATGCGTTCCGTTGACCAGCCCGATGTGCCCACAAGAATGTTTTTGCCATTCGTTACCGCGAACTCGAGCACCGATTTCGAGATCGAGGGAAGCGAGACATCGGCGACGATGTCAGCCGCGAGCATGTCGCTCAAGTCACTCGTCGAACGCAACTCCGCCACGAGAGTGAAGTCATCAGATTCACGGATGAGCTGACAAAGTTGTTGGCCGAGTTTGCCGGTTGCTCCGACAACGGCTACTGATGTGGTCACGCCTCAAGCCTAAAGGCTGTACGGCTCCGGGAGTCCCGAGCGCAAGTCCACCGACAAGTGGCCCACGTCGTTGTGCGAGACGAGTGTCCACGGTCGACCAGACTTCTGTTGAAGCACGGTCAACCCGCAGTGGTTCTGATTGAGTGTCACCCATTTCCATTCGTCGGACCCGAGTACTGTGCGAACGAACCACGCGATCACCGCGTTGTGAGTCACGAGAATGTCTACCTTGCCGCTCCGGCCGCGGGCCATGAATTCGGCGATGGCGTCATCCATTTGCGCCCGACCAGCATCGACCTCCTCGTCGGTGACCGAACCAAAGAACGGGTCGTACGCTTTCGGCATGCCCGGCTCAGAGCCAGACGGGACACACGGCAACAGCAACGCCGACGGCTGAGACTCGACGCCGAGAGCCGACGCCAGAACATTCGCCGTATCCCAGGTCTGCTGAAGGGGCGAGTGCCACATCCCGTCAATCTTCAACCCGGCCAACCGGTGCGCGAGTAACTGCGCTTGCTGGTGGCCGCGGGGCGACAGCGGGCCGTCGAGCACGCCGTGTTCGGCATCCACGTGTTGACCGTGTCGAGCAAGAATCAAGGTGTGTGGCATTGTTACGAGTCCACCGCCTGACGAACCGCCTTCTCGTTCGCCTTTCCCACGGAGACCACCGACACGTGCTGGCGGGCCATGTCCGCCGCAAATGATGTGATGTCATCGGGCGTGACCGCCATCAACAGGGCAAGGGTCGCGTCGTAGTCATTGAACTCACCCGTGCTGATTTCAGCGCGCCCGAGGCGAGACATGCGTGTGTCGGAATCTTCGAGAGCGAGTGCGGAAGCTCCCGCGAGCTGCCCCTGCGCTCGCGTCATTTCGAGCTCAGTTATTCCGTGTTCGGCGACACGATGAAACTCATCGAGCATGAGGCGCGTCACTTCGGGAGCTTTGGCCGGGGATGTTCCCGCGTAGAACCCAAAGATGCCGGAATCGGAGTAGGACGAGGCAAACGAAAAGACGCTGTAGGCGAGACCACGCTTTTCGCGAATTTCTTGGAAGAGACGGCTCGACATGCCCCCGCCCAGAACCGAGTTGAAGATGGATTGCGCGTAGCGACGAGGATCGCTCGAAACGATGCCCGGCATACCGAGCATGAGATTTGCCTGCTCGATGGGGCGAGTGACAAAGACCATGTCAGTCGCGGGTGTCAATGGTGCGGGAGCGGTCGAACGACGGTCGACCGGTCGCGACGAGATACCAAGGTCCCACCCGCCTGCCTCGAGACCGGCGATGACACCGGCGACGAGAGCGTCGTGATCAAGCCCTCCGGCTGCCGTAATGACGAGATCTTCGGGACGGTAATTCGCGCGAAAGTGTTCAACCACCGCGTCGCGCGAGGCAGCGCGAATCGTGTCGGCGTTGCCGCCGATGGGCCGCCCGAGTGGATGCTCACCGAACACGGCCTCGTATAGACGCTCCTGTGCGACGTCGCCCGGGTCGTCGTCTGCCATCGCGAGTTCCTCGAGAATAACCTCGCGCTCAATTTCAAACTCCTGAGCGTCGATGACGCTCGAGGTGATCATGTCGCACATCACGTCGACGGCCATCCCCAAATCACTATCGCGAACCTTCGCGTAATAGCAGGTGTGCTCCTTGGCTGTGAGTGCGTTGTGCTCGCCACCAACGGAGTCGAACGCCACGGCAATGTCGAACGCGGTTCGCTTCTGAGTTCCCTTGAATAGAAGATGTTCGAGGAAATGTGTGGAGCCGAGACTTGCCGGGTGAGAGCCGTCAGCTCCAATGGCCGCCGGAACCTCATCGCGCGAACCGACCGCCACCCAGAATCCGAGAGTGACCGACCTCGCGCCGGGCATGACCTCACTCAAGATGCGAACGCCGCAGGGCAAGACCGTTCGCTGAACAGTCGAGCCTCCGGCTGCAGTGAATTGCAGGTGCGGAAGGTCGAGCGGAAACAAAACCGGCGCAGTCATACGGTCGCTAAGCCTATCGACACTTGCTCTATGCCGTTGCGCGGTCCAATTCGGTGAGCTCGGCACGGGACAAGACGATGCCGGGGGCGTTCATGAGTCCGTCAAGTTGCGCGATGGATTCCGGCCCGATGCATGCGCTCGCAACGTCGAGTCGTGAAATGACCCACGCCACGGCAACCGCCGAAATATCCACCCCGTGTGACAGCGCGATGTTGTCGAGCACCTTCTGGATCGCGTGAGAGTGACGATTGACGTGACTCGCCGCTCGGCGCAGGCGAACATCGTCTGTGTCTGGGTGAGCCTTGACATCGCGGAACGCTCCCAGATAACCGTGCGCCAGCACGAAATAGGGCATCAGTGACATGTCGAGATCGGCAAGCAGCTCGCTCGCGTCGGCGCTCACGATGTCCCGACGCAACAGTGAGTACTCCCAAGCCACGGCTTCAATGCGAGGCAACCCACTGGACGATGCAATTCGAGCTTCGAGCAACGTGGGCAAAGAAAAGTTGGATGCTCCGAGAGCCCGTACCTTGCCGGCTTCGATGAGTTCAGCCACAGCCGAGAGGCTGTCAACAAGAGGAGTCTGGGGATCCTCTGCGTGAAAGTAGAGCAGGTCGATGTGGTCCGTTTGAAGTCGCTGCAAAGAGGCGTCGACGCCCTCGCGGATGCTCCGGGAGGACAGTCCTGGCGCGTCGGCGTGCCGACCAACCTTTGTCGCTATGAGTACGTCGTTGCGCGTACCGCGCTCGCGCATCCACGACCCGATGGTGTGTTCGCTCATGCCAGAGGCATAGGAGGACGCCGTGTCGATGAGTCCGCCGCCAAAGTCGACAAAACGGTCGAGTATCGCGAATGACTGAGCCGGCGGGAGCGTCCAGCCAAAGACGGCCGTTCCGAGAGCTAGCGGGGGCGCGAACACATCGGACTGCCCGATGCGGCGAGGTTCCCCGGGCGCAGACGAACCACTGACCAAACCGCTCGCCGTATCGCTCACCTCACACTCCCCCTGTCTCCTGGACTAATTATTCGCTCTAGATGATTTAGCCGCGAGTGTGACGCGCACATGGAAACCGAATCGTTACGAAAGGGTGCGTGCAGAAAAAAAAGTTGCGGACCGAAAAGTGCACAAAAAAGCGAATGTCCGTCCCGCGCAAGCGGGACGGACATTCACGAGTGCCTGAGGCTGCGAGATTACTCGTCGCCCTCTGCCGGCGCCGACTCTTCGCCTTCAACGACAGGCTCAAGCGAGAGCTTTCCACGGTCATCAATCTTTGTAATCTTGACGAGCACCTTCTGTCCGACCGAGAGCACGTCTTCGACGTTCTCCACGCGCTTGCCGCCGGCAAGCTTGCGAACCTCGGAGATGTGCAGCAGGCCATCCTTGCCCGGAAGCAACGAAACGAACGCGCCAAACGTGGCGAGCTTGACGACGGTTCCGAGGAACTGTTCGCCAATCTCGGGGTTCTGCGGGTTCGCAATCGCGTTGACCTGGGCGCGAGCAGCTTCAGCCGATGGGCCGTCAACGGCACCGATGTAGACGGTTCCGTCTTCTTCGATGGAGATGTCGGCGCCAGTCTCATCTTGGATCGCATTGATCGTCTTGCCCTTTGGCCCGATGAGCTCACCAATCTTGTCGACCGGGATCTGCACGCTGATGACGCGAGGAGCCGTTGCCGCCATCTCGTCGGGTCCGCTGATGGCGTTGTTGATGACCTGCAGAATCTGCGTGCGGGCCTCTTTCGCCTGATCCAGTGCACCGGCGAGTACCGATGCCGGGATGCCGTCGAGCTTGGTGTCGAGCTGAATTGCGGTGATGAACTCGCTGGTTCCGGCGACCTTGAAGTCCATGTCACCGAGAGCGTCTTCTGCACCGAGGATGTCAGTCAGAGCCGCGTAACGCGTTTCACCGTTGACCTCGTCGCTGACGAGGCCCATGGCGATACCGGCAACCGGAGCCTTAAGCGGAACACCGGCAGCGAGCAGCGACAGAGTCGATGCACACACCGAACCCATCGATGTCGAACCGTTGGAGCTCAGTGCCTCAGATACCTGGCGGATTGCGTAGGGGAACTCTTCACGAGCCGGAAGAACGGGCACGAGTGCGCGCTCAGCGAGGAATCCGTGACCGATTTCACGGCGCTTCGGCGTTCCCACACGACCGGTTTCACCAGTCGAGTAAGGCGGGAAGTTGTAGTGGTGCATGTAACGCTTGCTCTTCACCGGTGACAGCGAGTCAATCTGCTGCTCCATCTTGAGCATGTTCAAGGTGGTCACACCGAGAATCTGCGTCTCACCGCGCTGGAAGATGGCCGAACCGTGCACGCGAGGAATCACGTGGATTTCAGCATCGAGTGGACGAATGGTGGTCTTGTCACGACCATCGATGCGAACACCCTCGGTCAACACGCGACCGCGGACAACCTTCTTGGTGGCCGACTTGAACGCGGCGCTGACCTGAGCGTTAGCCTCAGCTGGCAGTTCGCCCGCCTCGACCTTGGCTGCAATGGCGTCCTTCACGGTTGCCTTGAGTGCGTCATCCGCACTCTGGCGCTCGACCTTGTCCGCAATCTGGTAGATGCGAACGAGCTCGTCGTGAGCAAGCGCGTCGACAGCGGCGAACAGTTCATCGGTGTACGGCAAGAAGACTGGGTAATCCTGAATCTCCTTGGCAGCCTGACGAGCGAGGTCTTCTTGAGCCTTGACGAGAGCCGTGATGAATGGCTTCGATGCCTCGAGTCCCTCGGTGACGACCTTCTCGTTTGGCTTGACCGCGCCAGCCTGAATGAGGTCCCAGCTACCTTCGGTTGCTTCAGCCTCGACCATCATGATCGCGACATCTTCACCCTTGGCGGTCTTGACGACACGACCGGCGACAACGAGGTCGAAGACCGCGAGCTTGAGCTGGTCAACCGTGGGGAATGCAACCCACTGGCCGTCAATGAGCGCAAGGCGCACACCGGCAATCGGGCCGCTGAATGGCAGACCAGAAATCTGCGTGGATGCGCTGGCTGCGTTGATCGCGAGGGCGTCGTAGAACTCACCGGGAGCAATCGAGAGAACCGTGATGACAATCTGAACCTCGTTGCGAAGCCCATCGACGAACGACGGACGCAATGGGCGGTCAATCAGACGGCACACGAGAATCGCTTCGGTCGACGGACGACCTTCGCGACGGAAGAACGAGCCGGGAATCTTGCCGGCAGCGTACGAGCGCTCTTCAACATCCACCGTCAGCGGGAAGAAGTCGAACTGGTCTTTTGGTTGCTTGCTAGCGGACGTGGCCGACAACAGCATGGTTTCCTCATCGAGGTACGCAGCGACGGCACCCTGTGCCTGCTGTGCAAGACGACCCGTTTCGAAACGGATCGTGCGCTTGCCGAACTTGCCGTTATCGAGAACGGCTTCGGCGAATTTGATTTCGGGACCTTCCATCAGGTCTCCTCCTTATGTGTTTTGCGAACCCACCGTATGCGGGACCGCCATCGTGTGCGATTTCGCGAGCCCGAAGCGCAGACAAACCGCCCAACGAGCGCACCAAACGGCGCTTTTGCGAGCATGACAAACCGAAGGCGCGTAAACGTACGCGTGTTCGTGCACGAGTATCGAGACTTCGTGCTGGCCACCAGTAGAAAATCACCGACTGTACGTGTTCGGTAACCCACCACCGAGGACCAGCGAAAACTGTCCGTCAGCTCCCTCCCAGCCTAACAGCAGGGGTCGCACAATGTCGCGCATGCCGACATCGGCAAAAAACGATGGCCTCGCCGTTTCCGGCGAGGCCATCGAAAAAAGTGCGAACTGTCGACTAGCGACGAAGTCCGAGACGCTCAATGAGCGAACGGTAACGCGCGATGTCAATGTCGGAGAGGTAACCGAGGAGGCGGCGGCGCTGGCCGACGAGGAGGAGGAGTCCGCGACGCGAGTGGTGGTCGTGCTTGTGCTCCTTGAGGTGCTCGGTCAGATCCTTGATGCGCGTGGTGAGCAATGCAATCTGAACCTCAGGGGATCCAGTGTCACCGGGGTGCGTTGCGTATTCTTCGATGATCGCCTTCTTGACGTCTGCTTCGAGAGCCATGTGGTGATCCCCTTTCTTGTTTCCTCATTGCGCGGTGCCAGCTGCCTTGTGCAGTGACTCTCTTTATCCGCGGCCGTTACACGGCAACCTCGCAACCATACCAGAGCCCGAGGGTGAGGTGAAAACCGAAGTGAGCTAGCTCACGGGCTCCGCAATCACGTCCGACCGGCGCACGTTGAATGAATAGACCTGCGACCCCGTTGCGAACAGATCGTAGATGAGGCCGATTCCGCCCAGCCCCCAAGTGAAGAGCCACAACACGCCCCGAAACATATGCCCGAGATAAAAGTGCTGGATGCCCGCCAGCCCGACGAACGAAAGGCAGAAGAGAAGGTAGGCAACGCCAACGGAACGCTGAGGTCCGTTTGCAACACGGAGGAGTCGGTAGGCCGTTGTGTCGACCGGAACACGCTCAACGTCAGGAGTCGGCGGCGCATCCTGATCGACATTTGCGTCGAAAATCGGGTCGGTTTTGGCCATGGTGCTGACACTATTCTTGACCCATGACATTCTTTGGTGCCATTCGCTCCGTCTTCAGCAAGTACGCGGTGTTTTCTGGTCGCGCTCGCCGCCCCGAGTTTTGGTGGTGGACGCTCTTCGAGTACGTCACCCGCGGGCTTTTGGGCGCCATTTACACTGCGGTGATGCTCGCAATGCTTGCTCCCATCATCGCGAGTGGAGACAGCAGCGATGCTGCGTTCGATCAGATCATGACCGCTGTGTTCAACCCGGCTTATTTCGTGCTGATTGCGTGGTCGCTTTCGATTCTGTTGCCGACCTTGGCTGTCACCGTTCGTCGCCTACATGACACAGGTCGTTCGGGTTGGTTCATCCTTTTGATGTTCGTCCCGGTCGTGGGAACGATCTTCATGATTGTCTTTACCGTGATGGAGTCCGACCCCAAGTCAAACGCATGGGGTGCGCTTCCCGCATCGAAGTAGCTCCGTGGTAAATCCGATTACGCAGTTGTCCCGCGAAGAGGCGTGGAAACTGCTCGAGGCTTCCCAGATTGGGCGGATTGCCAGTGCCCGCGACGGAGCACCGGACATCTTTCCGGTGAACTACGTCGTCTTTGATGACGCGATCTACTTTCGCACCGCAGCAGATTCGCGACTGCGGGTGGACTGCGACAATCGGGCGGTTGCCTTCGAATCAGCGTGGCAGTTGTCTGACAATGCGTGGAGTGTTGTCATCCTGGGACATCTGCGCACCTTGACGACGACTTCCGACCAAGAGATTCTCGACAAGTTGCCCATCTTGGACTTCGCACCGGATCGGCCCTACGTGTGGATGCAGGTGAGCGCAGACGATGTACGAGGTCGTCGATTCTCCCTCAACGCGTCGGAAGCTCGCTGACTAGCGATTCTCCGCTGCCACATCCGCAAGAAACGCGCTCACATCCTCGACTTCCTCCATCGAGATGCCGTGACCGACGTTCGCATACAAGCGTGCATCCAGGTCCGAGTGCTCGGGCAACCATCGTCGGGTGTACGCGATGAGTTCCTCGCCGATGACGGGATCATGAGGGTCGCGACCCCAAAACACGGGAATGTTCGCGGCGGCGAGCGCGACATCCCGTTCTTCGTGACCCGATGAATCGTCGGGGACCGCGAAGCTGGCCAGAACGACCGCGGCGGCAAAACGTTCGGGTGCGTGCCGAAGCAATTGGATGCCCATCGCCCCGCCCTGTGAAAAACCGAGCAAGACAATCGGCGAAACCGGGCCGACTTCGTCTTCGAGTGCGTCGAGCCAGGTCACCAGAACCTGTGCAGACGCGTTGACGTCGTTCGCATCGCGCTTGAGCGTGTCGGACTCCGGGTCGTATTCCAAGGGGAACCACGAATAACCGTTCCCGGCTGGCAATAGCCCGCGAATGGATGCGACAACGTAGTCGCTCGGCAAAAACTCGGTCAGCCCAAACAGGTCTTGTTCGTGCGAACCGTAGCCGTGCAGCATCAACAGGAGCGGTCGCGGTGCTCCTGAACCGCCGGACAATTCGCGCGCAACTTGAGCGCGCGGAACCGACCACCGGATTGCTTGCTCGTCGACAGCGGGCAGGCCAGAGGCCCGAGCCATGTTTCTAGCTCACACCCAGCAGGTCAATGACGAAGATGAGCGTCTTGCCCGAAAGTGAGTGTCCGCCGCCGGCGGGACCGTAGGCCTTGTGGGGCGGGCAGATCAGTTGGCGACGTCCGCCGACCTTCATGCCCGGAATTCCCTCTTGCCATCCAGAAATGAGAGCTTGGAGCGGGAAGTTGATCGACTCGCCACGGTTCCACGACGCATCGAACTCTTCGCCCGTCTCATACTCAACACCGAGGTAGTGCACGTCCACGGTGGAACCGGGGGTGGCTTCGGCGCCCGTTCCCTCGACGAGGTCGATGATGACGAGATCGGCCGGTGCCGGCTCCATCGGAGCGTCGATTTCTGGCTTGGTCAAGTTGTTTTCACTCATGAGTCCATCAAACCATGAACATGGCAGAGTGGGAGCGTGACCCAGAAGACAACGCACGGACACCTCGGACTCGCTCAAGGAACGGCCCTCTACGTTGCCTCGGTGCTCGGCAGCGGAATCCTTGTCTTGCCGGGTCTCTCTGCGGCCGTGGCCGGGCCGGCGTCGATCTTGAGTGTTGCGTTGATGGTGGTGCTGACCATCCCGGTTGCCGCAACTTTTGGAGCGTTAGCTGCGCGCTACCCGGACTCCGGTGGAGTTGCCAGTTATGTGCGCAAGAGCATGGGCAACACGTTCGCTCGCATGACCGGTTATTGGTTTTACTTCGGCGTTTCGACCGGCCTCCCAATTGTTTCGGTCATGGGTTCGGAATACATCGTCGCCGTGCTGGGGCTCCCCCGTTCAGCGATGCTCCCGATTGTTCTCCTGCTCTACATCTCCCCGTTCGCCCTCAATTTGCTCGGCGTGCGGTTGGCGGGATGGGTGCAATTTGTGCTGACCGCGCTGATGATGATTGTTGTTGTGCTGGTGGCTTCGATTGGGGCTCCGGCCGTCGAGCCGTCGAACTTCACTCCGTTCATGCCAAACGGTTTGTTCGGCGTAGGGCAGGCGATGCTTCTTCTGATGTGGGCGTTCGCGGGATGGGAGGTGGGCACGCACATCGCTGCCGAATTCAAAAACCCGCGTCGCATCATCCCCATCGCCACCGGACTCGCGCTCGCCTTGACCGGAGGGGCCTACCTCGTCACGCAGTGGGTAACCGTGGGCGTGCTCGGGCCAGAGGCTGGCGTCGGATCCGTTCCGCTGTTGAACCTGGTCAACTCGGCCTCACCCGGTATCGGTGGCGCGGTCATCGCCATCATTGCTGGCGTGATGAGTTTCGGAGTGGTCAACGCCTACTTCGCCGGTGCCGGCAAGCTGGGCTCTGCCCTCGGGCGTGACGGCGACCTGCCGAAGTTCATGGCGAAAGGTTCCGAGCCGGATGCCGTGCCACGACGAAGCCTCATCATCATGTTCATCATCTCGAGCGGATCACTCACGTTGATGACGATGAACGACTTCCGGATTGACACGATCTTGACGCTGCAGATCAGCGGCATGGTGTGCGTATACGTCGTCGGCATGATTGCCGCCACTCGAATTTTTGAGCGTTGGACCCGCCCGTGGTGGGTCGCGGTGATCTCCGTGCCGCTCACCGCCATGCTCCTGATTTTTGCGGGCGCAAACCTGTTGTTCCCACTGGCCGGAGTAATCGGGGCTGTGAGCGTGTCACTCGTCAAGCGCGTCCGCTCGAATCGTCAACGACGAGTCAGCGACCTGTAGAGCAGCTACATCTCTTCGTGTGTGTCGGGGTCCGCTCCCCAGATGCGTCCCCGCTGTAGCGCGGTGAGTGTGGCGATGTCGTCGGATGACAGTTCGAATCCGAACACGTCGAGATTCTCCCGCTGGCGTGACGGTGTTGCCGACTTCGGGATTGTGACAATCCCCTGCTGCACGTGCCACCGCAAGACGAGTTGCGTGGGAGTGACGGCGTGCGCCGCTGCCAGGTTCAGAACGGTGGGGTTCTCGAGCAGGTCACTCTTTCGGCCGAGTGGACTCCAGGCCTCGGTGAGAATGCCGTGCGTCTCATGGAACGCACGGAGTGCACCTTGGGGAAAGTAGGGGTGCAGTTCCACCTGGTTCACGCTCGGCCACACGCCCGTTGCATCGAAGAGGCGCTGGAGCATGGGCTCGGTGAAGTTGCAGACTCCAATCGAGCCGACAAGGGCATCCTCATTCAATTCGATCATGGCCTGCCACGTGTCGACGTAGCGATTCACATTCGGATTCGGCCAATGAATCAAGTAGAGATCAATGACGTCGAGACCGAGTCGACGTCGTGACTCTTCAAACGACGCCATCGTTTCATCGAAGCCGTGGTGACGGCCAGGCACCTTTGTCGTGACAATCAACTCGTCGCGTGGAACTGATGCGGCGGCGACAGCGCGCCCAATGACCTCTTCATTGCCGTAGTTCACCGCGGTGTCAAGCAGGCGATATCCCGACTCGATTGCAGCGGACACGGCTTCAACGCCAGCATCGTCATTCAGCCCGTACGTGCCGAGACCGATCAGTGGGAGTTCAAGACCGTCGTGCGCGGTGCGAGTCAACATTGCTAGTCCGTTTCGTTGCAGTGTGTGGTGACCGAGCCAATCGATTCGATTGTCACGACGACCGTGTCTCCATCTTTGAGCAAAACCTGGGGGTTGCGCGAGATTCCCGCGCCGGCCGGTGTGCCGGTCGAAATCAGAGTGCCGGGCAGCAGGGTTGTGCCCCGAGAAAGATTGGAAATGAGCTCTGCGACTCCGCGGATCATGTTGCCCGTCGTTGAGTCCTGGACCACGTCGCCGTTAACCGTCGTGAGGATGTGCAAGTTCTGCGGGTCGGTCAGTTCGTCAGCGCTGACGACAACCGGGCCAACGGGCGAGAAACCGTCGAATGACTTGCAGCGAGTCCACTGCTGTTCGCGAAACTGGATGTCTCGTGCGGTCAAGTCGTTGACCACGGTGTAACCGAAGACATAGTCC
>JBFYOK010000180.1:0-11689 GCA_041303845.1 Microbacteriaceae bacterium
CTCTCCGGGTCAATATTGCCCGTGTCTTCCTGGGTATCTGCGAACAACACGGTCGCACCTTCGGCAATTGCCGTCGCGGCCGTCGCGACGAAGGTGAGGGGTGACGTGATGACCTCGTCACCCCTCGTGACACCGAGGGCGGCATATGCGCAGTGCAACGCAGACGAACCAGAGTTCACGACCGTCGCATCGGGCGTTCCTGCCAACGCAGAAATCGCTGCTTCAAACTCCGTGACAACCGGCCCCATGGTCAACCAGTCGGTGCGCATCACGTCGGCAACCGCCGCGATGTCCTCCTCGGAGATGGACTGGCGTCCGTAGGGAATCGACACGTTTAGGCGAACTTCTCGATGAGGTCACGAAGCGCGGGAACATCCAGCCATTGATCATTCGAGTCCGAGCGGTAAGCGAACCCGTCGGGAACCTCTTCGCCCTTTGGAGCAACGAAGCCCCACTCGGCAATGGTGGGCAGAATGACGTAGCGGTCGTCGAGCAACAGCGTGCGACGGCTGTCGTCTTCGGAGATCATCTCTTCGTGCAACTTCTCACCAGGGCGAATGCCAACGGTGTGCGTCTTCGAGCCAGGCGCAACTGCCTCGACGAGATCGAGAATTCGCATGCTCGGAATACGCGGAACATAAAGTTCGCCACCAACCATAGAGTCGAACGAGTCGACCACGAATTGCACGGCCTGAGGAAGCGTGATCCAGAACCGAGTCATGCGCTCATCCGTGATCGGGAGCGATTCCCCCTTGGCGGCGAGTTCCTTGAAGAACGGGATGACCGAACCTCGGCTACCCATGACGTTGCCGTAACGCACAACCGAGAAACGGGTTTGGTAGCCGGCCGCGTAATGGTTGGCCGACTGAAACAACTTGTCGGCAGCAAGCTTCGTTGCGCCGTAGAGGTTTAGAGGGCTCGAGGCCTTGTCGGTCGAAAGAGCAACAACCTTCTTGACGCCCGTATCGATGGCGGCTTCAATCACGTTCTGCGAACCAACAATGTTCGTCTGCACATACTCGAACGGGTTGTACTCCGCCGTGTCGACCTGCTTCAAAGCCGCTGCGTGAACGATGTAGTCAATTCCGTGCAACGCACGCATTAACCTGTGCTGGTCGCGGATGTCGCCCAGGAAAAAGCGCAGGCGCGGGTCGTTGTTGAACTTGAGGCGCACTTCGTATTGCTTGAGTTCATCACGCGAAAAGATAACAATCTTCTTCGGGTTGAGGTTGGCGAGGGCGTACTCAATAAACGCCTTACCGAAGGAGCCCGTGCCTCCCGTGATCAGGATGGACGAGCCTTCTAGAATGGACACAGCCAAACCTCCGAGATTGTGGGCGAGAAGCCGATTTAAGTCTCTGTGAGCCTACCAAACGATTGAGAATGCTTCGGGTCTCCGGCCGCGGGGACGAAAGGATTCGTGCCATGAAGGTGCTCCTCCGTGCAGACGCCTCTGCAACGCAGGGCACGGGGCACGTCATGCGGTGTCTCACGTTGGCGCACCGGTTGGGAGATGAGGGACACTCTGTCACCCTCGCCACGAACGAGTCAGGGGTTTTGTGGCTCGAGGACCTGATTCGAGCAAGTGGCCTTAACGTGGTGCGAGTGCCACAACACTCCCTCGACCACAATCTCTTGTCACACCTCGCACCCGACTGGCTCGCCGTTGATTCCTATGAAATTGACGCGCGCCGAATCTCAGAGTTTCGCTCGGTCGCGCGAGTCCTGGCGATTGTCGATGGTGATGACCGAGGCATCGACGCAGATCTTTACCTCGACCACAACGTGGGTGCCGAACTACTCGAGTGGCCCACGCATGTCCGACCCCGACTTCTCGCAGGTTCGCGCTTTGCGCTCATCCGTCAGTCGATTGTCGATGCACGGCGACCGCAACCGTGGAACTTTCTCGCCGACACCCCGCACATCGTTGCGGTCATGGGAGGAAGCGACCCCACGGGCACAATCGTGCCGGTCACTCGAGCACTCTGCGGGTTGAACAATAGCTTCCGGGCAACGATTGTGTGCGCTTCCAGCTGGCGGGCCGAGGTGGATGCGCTCGTCGCTGACCGCGACAACTTCGCAGTGACGGAGCCCACCAGCGAGTTTCCTGCCCTTCTCGCAACGTGCGATGTCGCTGTGTCAGCCGCCGGCACCTCTTCGTGGGAGTTCTGCACTCTCGGTATTCCGTCTGTGCTTATTGATGTCGTCGACAACCAGACTCTTGGCCTGAGCGAGCTTTCTTCGCGCGGTCTCGCTCAGGCTGTCAGCCCAGCGCATCGTTCCACAGAAGAGTTCGTCGAGGCCGTGCGCACTGCCGTGGGTGGGCTAATCTCCGACGAGCAAAAGCGTCGAGCTATGTCGGAACGTTGTCTCGAGTCGTTTGACGGTCGTGGAACACTTCGCGTGGTCGAGGCTATGAGCTCAGCTATTCAGGCTTAGCCCGAGACTTTGGGGACCGCTTAGCTTTCAGGCTTGCCTGATTGAATTGACGACTTCGATGTCGCCAGACGTCGAATGTCGCACTGAGCGCATCTCTAATTGACGGGTTGCCGCCGGAGACAAGGAGCGCGGCGAGCGAAACGGCAAGCGGGCGGCGGGCGGTATCCCAAGTCTCCCAACCTTGGCGTGTCATGTCCATTTGTCGGTCCCGCTTGACGAGGTAAGCGATGTACTTCTCTGCTCCATAGGAGTTGACCTTCCAGCGGGCGAGCATCTTTGCAGTGACCTGATCAAGGCCGAATACTTCTCGAACGTCAGCTACCTCTCCGTAACGTGACGCAGCGCATGTCCACACCGGAATTCCCCGTGCACTCGCCTCGAGACCAATCGTCGAATCCCAGACAACGACGGCATCGCTGACATCGAGCAATGCATAAGAGCTGACTGGATTGTCGTGCGACACGACGATCAGGTCTGGATGTTTGTTCGCAAGTCGCTGCAGGTCAGCCCGTTCCCTCACGAAACAGTCATGAGCTTTTGTTGCAAGGTTCGGGTGAATGCGCAAGTAGCAAAGAGCTCCCTGTTGCTCGAAATAGGTCACCAGAGCATCAAACGCTTCAAACTGGGATGACCATTCGTGAAGCTGCCATTCGGGCCCAAGAAAGAGGAACTCGTCTTGTGACGATGTGAAGAAACCAACAACCTGCCTGTCAGCCGGACGGTGAGCCAATTGCTCGGGCAAGGTGTTGACCCAGTTGGCAGAGAACTCGTTAGAAGATGATGCTGACGGTGCTCGACGCGCCAACCAGTTATGTGCAACCCCAATCACTTCTTTCTGGCTCATTCCCTTGAGCACTGCGTCTACAGCCTTTTGCGACATCAGTCGATTTTGTGGAGCGTAAGGCTGAACGTAGGCACCGCTCGGTGTTTCGCCTTTTTCGAAGTGCACGGTCGCCACCCCATTCACCTGTGCCGCAACAAAGGCCATTTTTTGGGCGGGAAAACGGCCGTTAGCTACATTCACAATTTCGACGTCGCGGGTAGTGAGCAGGTAGTGAATCGCCGAGTAAACCTTTTGCCCTTCTGCCGCGAGCTGTTTTGCTACACGCGCCACACGTCGAACCGAGCGATTCGGCTTGTCAGTGCGGTAGTAGGTGATGAGTGCAGACTCGACCGCGATGGAGAGCAAATCTTCTTGCTCCCGTGTGAGGGTGAGGAGTGGAGCATCCTTCAGAACGTCACGAACATCAAGGCACTCCGCACCGATTGCGTTCATGCGTTGTGCAAGGTCATGCCCGGGATGCGCGAGGCCGAATAATCGCAGCGTGGGTCGATGGTAAGACTCTGCCGGGACCGGAGAAATCACTGACGTGTCGAGAACCAGCGACCTCTTGCCCGCGGCGATATCGGCCAGCACCAGACTCTCTACGATTCGCAAGTAGGCCGGGTCGTAGCTGGCAACAATTGTGAGTGCGTACTTCATGGCCGTAATGGTTCTCTGTCGTATTGAGGATAATAAGAGGCGTGCCAATTTTACCCGCAATGCCGACTCGCACTAGACGAGGCGGGTGCTTCGCGTGATTCGTGAGTCGCCAATCGCCACAGAACGGTTTTCGCTCGTTACGCTCGACGAATCGTTCGCCGGAGAGGCCTACCTGCGGTGGCTGGCCGACGACGAAACGACGGCGTTCCTCGAAACGCGTTTTGCCGACAATACGCCCGAAGGACTTGTCTCGTATATCCGCGCGATGATGGCATCACCCGACTCCTACTTGTTTGCAATCGTAGAAAACAACTCACGTCAGCACATCGGCAACATCAAACTCGGTCCGATTAACTTCAATCACGAAACCGCATCTATCGGCTTGTTTATCGGTGAAAGTTCATGGTGGGGCAAGGGGGTCGCTAAAGAGGTCATCGCCGCCATCACGTCGTGGGCATTTGATGAGGTTGCACTCGCAAAGGTTTCGGCTGGAGCGTACGCGAGCAATGTCGGATCAATTCGTGCCTTTGAAGCGTGCGGATTCTCTCGCGAAGGGCACCTGTCAAGCCAGGTGATTCTTTCCACTGGCGAGAGAGACGACGTGGTCTTGCTCGGAAAGATCAATCCGAAGGTCGACAGACTGACAGGCGACTCAGGTGCTCGTCATGACTGAGTTGGCCTTGGGCACAGTCGCCTTTGGAGTTGACTACGGAATCACGAATACCTCGGGCCCACCGTCGGACGATGTCATTCTCAGCATCCTTGACCTGGCCCATGAGGCCGGTGTCACATTGTTCGACACGGCGGCTGACTACGGCACGGCACAACAGCGCCTAGGAGACCTCACAACCACACAGGCCCAACTCGCTAGCACCACAGGCTCACAACGCCGTTTTGTCACAAAGTTCTCGTTGCCGACCGATGGGTCACGTGCGAGCTCAGACAACCTCTACGGCCAGTCGATGGTGCAGCTCCGAGTCGCTGATCTCGAAGGCGTGCTTTTCCACAAACTCTCGGATGTCGCCGATGACCGCACTGCCGAGGCGGTTGAGATTCTTCGCGAGGGGCGCCAAGCAGGTCTCCTTTCAAGAATCGGCGTGAGCGTGTACAACGAGGTCGATCTCACACGTGCACTGGAGGTCATGCCAGATCTATCGCTGATCCAGTTACCTGCCAATGTCTTTGACCGACGCCTTCTCGACAGTGCATTGCTGACCGAGCTTGTTCGAAATGGTGTGCATGTGCACGTACGCAGTGCGTTTCTGCAGGGTCTCGTGTTTGCGAATCCAAATGAACTCCCCGATTTTTTCGCCCCGCTGGCGCCTGCGCTTTCGGCTGTGCGAAACGAAGCGGCGGCACGAGGCGTCAGCGTGCAATCGATTGCGCTCAGTGCGTTAAAGTTCCATCCGAACGTTTCCGCCGTTGTCGTCGGAGCTCAATCCGTCCGCGAGATGGAAGAAGTCGTCCAAGCCTGGAGTGCTGCAAGCGACCAGCTGGACCTCGCCGTCGATGCGATTCCTGCGCCGGTGCTCGACCCGCGGCAGTGGCCGTCAACGAAGGTAATGTCATGATTCTCGCCATTCTGCAGGGCCGCCTGAGTTCAACTCGCCTTCCGGGAAAGGTCCTCAAGGACCTGCATGGCAAGCCCATGATTTTTCGACAAATAGAGCGCATTCAGCAGTCGAAGAAAGTTGACAAGCTCGTCGTGGCAACCAGCGATGACCATAGCGATGACGAACTCGCGCGCGCTCTGACCGAAATCGGCGTAGACGTTCGGCGCGGTCCGCTTGATGATGTCGTGGAGCGATTTCGCCTCGTCATCGATGAGTTCAAGCCGGAGACGGTCGTTCGGCTCACTGCGGATTGCCCGCTCACAGACCCTGACGTCATTGACTTCGTCATCGAGCAACACCAGGCGAATGGGAGCGACTACACCTCTAATGTGCTGAAGCCGACGTACCCCGACGGACTAGACGTGGAATGCATTCGTGGAAACGCGTTTCATCTCATGTGCGAACTCGACCTGAGCGACATGGAACGAGAGCACGTCACGATGGGGTTGTACTCGCGGCCGGAAGTATTTTCTCTGCAATCAATCGAGCAGAATCCAGACCGAAGCGAGATGCGTTGGACCGTCGACGTCGCAGACGATCTAGAGTTTGCCCGACTCGTATATTCTCGTCTTTACGACCGCAACCCGCGGTTTCGACAGAATGACATCGTCGCGTTGGTGACGAAAAATCCCGCGCTGTCGCGAACGGATGCAGATGTTGCACGCAATTCAGGGCTGAACAAGTAATCACTCAGGAGGACTGATGTCTACCGGATCGACCCGATACGCGGCTTCGCTCGCTCAACTGAAACGAGCCGAAGCGGTGATTCCGCTTGGTGCGCAGACAGTGAGCAAGTCGCGCCTCACGTTGCCCCCTGGCATTGCACCGCAATTCGGCAATCGGGTAGAAGGATGCCGAATCTGGGACATTGACGGCAATGAGTACGTCGACCTCATCAGCGGACTCGCCGCAATCAACATCGGCTACGGCGACCCTGAGATTTCGGCCGCCGTCGCGGCTCAGGTTCCCCTTGGCGTGACGATTTCGCTCACGCACCCGATTGAGGCCGAGGTCGCCGAACTCATAGTGGACCTCGTACCTTCGGCAGAAATGGTGCGCTTCGGCAAAAATGGTTCCGATGCGACGAGCGCGGCTATTCGCGTGGCCCGAGGATACACAGGTCTGGACCATGTCGTCGTCTGCGGCTACCACGGCTGGCACGACTGGTACATCGGAACTATGCCGAGTCGCAACCTGGGGGTACCCGAAGATGTTGCTGCTCTCGCTCACTCTGTTCCGTTTAATGACCTTGACGCAATGGAAGCCGCACTCCAGGCAAACCCCACGGCCGCCATCATCATGGAAATCATGACGGTCGAGTGGCCAGCTCCGGGGTATCTCGAAGGTGTACGCGAGCTCGCCACGAAGTACGGCGCGCTTCTCGTATTCGACGAGATGATCACGGGGTTCCGCTTCGCGAATGGAGGCGCACAAGAATTGTTTGGCGTGACTCCGGACCTGTCCACTTTCGGCAAGGGCATGGCAAACGGGTTCCCCATCTCCGCGATTGTCGGAAAGCGCGAGTACATGATGGTTCTCGAAAAGGCTTTTTTCACGGGAACATTCGGTGGCGAACTACTGTCGCTGACCGCAGCCAAGGTTGTTCTCGAGCGCATCAAGAACACAGACGTCATTGCGCGAATCAGCGCCAAAGGTGAACGTCTGACGGAGCGCGTTAATGAAGTGATTCAAGCAGCGGGTGCTCAAGACGTCGTTTCTCTTCAAGGCCACCCAACATGGATGTTCCTGGTATGGAACCCTGAACTGGGCGACCAACTTGCTGACCTGAAGATCTTGTTCATGCAGGAGATGTGTCGGCGCGGGGTCCTCATGATTGCAACTCACAACGTGATGGATGCCCACGATGAAGAGTCGTTCGAGACAATCTGTTCGGCCTATGCCGAGACGTTGCCCATCATTCTCGAGGCAATCGCGGCGAATGACGCTCACGAGCGCCTAGATGCTGAAGTAGGGCAGCTCGGGCCGCGCGTTCGCTAGGTTCTCACGAGAACGATGAAGCGCAGAACCCGCTCCTGACTGACCACAAAGGTCGAGAAATGGCTTTGCTACACTTCACAGAACAACGTTTGAGCGAGCGGTGAGGAGACGAACTTTGTCGGATGAGGTTGAGGGCTTTGACCCCTTGTTCTACCGCCCATGCATTTTTGCGATGATGAGCGGTCTTTCCTACGGAACCGCCATCACGGTCAATAACGGCCTTCGAACTGGTCCGCATGCGACAGATTTCGAGTTGTCGATGTCTTTCTTCGATGACTCAGGCAAGCACTTGGTGACCACAGACGTTCTCCATGAGCTTGCACCTGGTGAAATCATCAAGATCGACACGCGGGATGTGCTCAAGAAGCTCAAAATCACGCCGCGCGGAAACATGCTCGGGATTGCTCACATGGTGCCTAAGCGTTTCTCTGGTCTCAAGTCAGTAACAGTCACCCGCGCTGAACTCATGGCGCATGTGAGCTCCTCTGATGACTTCATTGAGTTCAGGCAAGAACCCAAAGGCGTCATCACAGGCGTGGCGTACCAGATGGGTCCGCAAAATGACTCGCGATTCAACAAAACACGCACAACACTTCTCCAAGCACCAAAGGCGATTGTCACGGAAAACGTGGACACACTCTTCGCCCTGATCAACGCATCGACAACTATCGACTACACAGACGTTGCGCACATGGAGTACTGGCTCGTCGACCCCGCTGGCAACAAGGTGGCTCGTGGCGAGATAACGGTTCCACCATGGTCCTGTCGATTCGTGAGTGTTCGAGAGCTCTTGATTGAGAACAACCTTCTGGACGAATTCATCGCACAGGGAGGGTTGGGCATGATTCTCGGGCTCTCGCGTGACTCGGGACTCGTGCCCGTTTCGATGACGATGAACCTCGACACGGGTGCCATCGCTTGTGACCACACTCTTCCTCCCATGTACTACTTCACAACCTGGGGCGGTCAGCGACGCATAGAAGCTAATGCTCGGCTCTACGAAACCTTTTTCGCTAACGCCGAACCCACAGAACTAAAGGAGGACGCTCGTGTCGGTGCTTAGTTCGCTGAGTCGCAACAGGGTTGCCCAAACCGGTTATCGTCGATTGCTCGAATCCGGTTTTGTGCCTCGTCGCGCGTTCGCTCACTACTTCATGAACACGGCAGGCATCCGAAGTCGAGTTCATCTGCAGAACTACTACTCGATGTTTTTTCCCGATGACCTCACTCCCGTAGACGCACGTGTGTGGCTCTACGATTCACAGGGTTCACTTCTGGCTCATCGCACCTTCTCGATTCCGGCGTTCGGACAGCTGTATCTCGAAATAGAGGACATTGCGGGCGAAAATCTAGATTCGGAAGGCATGATTGTCGTTGATGTGCTGCCGCCCAAGGCCACCCGACACAAGCTCAAGACCCTGCCCAACATTCAGGCACTCACCGTTCAAACGCCGTTCTGGGTCTCGTACCGCGACGCGGACGACAACTACATGTACGTCCACTCCATTGAGGTCTACCGAGGTCGAGTCTTTGGAGCGGTCTGGCCACTGAATCAGGTAATGGCTCACGCGCCACAAGCGCGCGCTCCGTGGGAGTCATGGAGACTGCTGGATGTGAATTTGCTCGATGAGTTGCACGTGATTGTGATGAATCACTCTGCTGCGCCGGGCTCTACAAAGGTCAAGGTAATTTCACAAACAGGTGTCGAGTTGTGGTCAGAAGAGGTCGCGCTCAAGACGCGCGAGTCAAGGCGAGTAAGCGTGCCCCAAGACAAAATCAACGAGTGGCGCCAAGCTGGCGAACATGAGTCCGTTCGTGTCTCCCTGTCGACGATTTTGTCCGACAACGGAAAACCATATGTACTCATGCGTTACGGCGGCGGGCCGTTGAGCATGCATCACGGCTAAAAGCGAAGCCCTGCTTCATTAAGGCGATCTCGAAGTGGCTTGACAAAGGTTTCGCTAAACGTCTTGGTCATGTGGTGCGAGTCGCTATAAATGACCCCACCGAACAACACTGGCTCGCAGTTGACTGGGCAGAAGAATTCTGTGAAGTCTAGGAGAACGATCCCTGATGAAGCCATTGCGGCGAGGGCTTCGTAATCCGCTGATTTCAGTGCTTCAGATTTTTCCAGAGAGCATTTATCGCCCGCCGGAGAACTGGACATCTTGGCCACGCAAGACGCCGTCCCCTCGTTCATGTGAGGTATATCCCGAATCACGACAATTTGTGAACCCGTGTTCTGCAGGACTTTCCAGGTTTGTTGGTAGTCAACAATGACGTCCTCGGCCGTGAGTGAGCCTGATTCAACTTCATTCGACAAGTTTTCGGCCAAGGCGTTGACGATGACCACATCGTACGGAGCACCGGCCGCAATCGAATCAACGACCTGTTGACTCCATGTTGAGCAGTCCTCAAAAGCTTCTGTGCGTTCGCCAATCATGAACGTGCAACTGGACTTCAGGTAGATGTCAAGCTGCCAGCCCTCCTCTGTCGCGAACTTATTCAAGGCGGGAAACCAGTGACCCGCATGCGAATCACCGATGAGAGCCACCCGGGTTAGCGAACCGATCTTTCCGAATTGACACATGGAGAGGACCAAGGTGTCGGTCTTGCATTCATTAGCTTCTGTCGGCACATCAAGTTCTGCACGCGCAGGATCAGGGGTGAGGAGTGGCCATTTGACCGACGCACATCCCTCGCCACTAACCAACGACTCAGCTCCAAAACAAGGATTCAGACTCAAGGTCTCACGCAATGCTGATTCCGACGCAATTCTCGAATCGAGATTGAACGATGCGATCAGGCTTGGAGACACCGTGACAGCAGCTGCCACGAGGGCGGCAATCATCGTGACTCTTGGCTTCGCCGACGTGAGATAGCTCGCGCGTTGAAGGGGTCTTTCGAGCAGCCGCGTTGACACCCACGCGATTACGATGCAGAAACCCAAAATGAGAACCTTCGAAACAGCCGACGGCAACTCTCCGAAAATCACTGGATACAGAGAAATCGCGGGCCAGTGCCAGAGATACAGCGAGTACGAGATTCCGCCCACAAACACGAGAGGAGCGAGCCACACTGCGCGAATCCCAAGTTCGGATTTCCGTGATGAACCGCCAGCAATGACGAGAGCGGTTCCGATTACAGGCAATGCTGCGATAAACCCGGGAAACATGCTTGAAGGTCTAATGAGAGCGATGCTCACAGCGAGCAAAATCCAGCCGGAAATGGAGACCGCGAATGTAAGCCTTTGTGGCAACGTGCGTAAGCGATTGATTGCCAAGGCAACCAGGCCTCCGAAGCCGAACTCCCACATTCGGGAAAAGGTAGAAAAATAGCCACTCGGGTTTTCCGTTATTGCCAGCCATCCCGACCACACGAAGGACAGGGACACAACACAAGCCAAAACAATGAATAAGCCAAGATCTGCCGAAATTAAGCCGCGCCGTCGAATGAGCCAGGTTCCGAAGATGATGAGCAGTGGCCACGCCAAGTAGAACTGTTCCTCTACAGACAAGGACCAAAACTGCTGAACAGCTGTCGGCTGATTGTCGGCATTCAGATAGTCAACAGAATCGAGAGCAAGAATCCAGTTCTCAAAGTAAAAGACAGAGCCGATAGCTTGTCGAATGAATTCGTACCAGGTCGACTGACTCGAAAATGCAAAAACGATGATGGAGGTCACGAAAATGACAACGAATGCGGCGGGCAATAGGCGTCGGATGCGGCGGGCCCAGAACTCGCCCAACTTAATGCGGCCCGTGCTCGAAATCTCAGAATGCAGATGAGACGTAATCAGAAAGCCAGAGATAACGAAAAAGACGTCCACCCCGACGAATCCGAACGGAACCAGTCCCGGCCAGAGATGAAAGAGCACCACTGCCAAGACGGCAAACGCGCGCAAGACCTGAATGTCACTGCGGAGCGGAGCACGAGTGGACTTCGTGGCCATGGCTGTGATCCCCCCCGGGGCGTGTAATCGAACGAAACGGTCACGCCTGAACGAAAGAGAAAGTCTTTCAATTGGAGCGCATGACCGCCCCTCGAGAGTAACATTCGGTCATCGGCCTCTGATGGTGCGCGAAGATAGAGACCTATGGATTGGCAAAGTAGCGGGGACGTTCTGCCCTCGACGTTCATCACCGACGAACAGGTG
>JBFYOK010000181.1:0-12371 GCA_041303845.1 Microbacteriaceae bacterium
CTCAGTATCGACCTCAAGCGCATCGAGCTGCCGACGCACTTCGGCAGCAGGCAAACCCGCATCCGCAGCGACCCCATCTACGATTTCGTCGGCCACGCGAACGAGGCCGTAGACGTTTTCGACATCCTGGCGAACATCCGGTCCGAGAAGCTTTGTCGCCATCGAGAACGACGTTGAATACTCTCTAATGACGAGGGATGCGCTGGCCTGAGCGACCCGGTCATAGAGGTCTGTCTGACGGCTCATGTGATGAGGTCATCGGTAGGCTGAACAGGCACAATCCCACCCTAACCGTGAAGGACAGACAGCAAGTAATGAACACCAACTCGACGGAGTATGTCGTTCTACTTGACGACCACGGTTCTCCTATTGGTCAGCACGACAAGGCCACTGTTCACACGACGGAGACGCCTCTTCATCTGGCGTTTTCGTGTCACGTTTTCAACGATGACGGACTCTTGCTTGTCACTCGTCGTGCACTGAGCAAGAAGGCTTGGCCGGGGGTCTGGACGAATTCCTTCTGCGGCCACCCTGCCCCAGGCGAGGAGATGACCGACGCAGTCATGCGTCGCGCGGAACGCGAATTGGGCATCGTTGTCGAAAATATGCGCGAGGTGTTGCCTGATTTTCGCTACCGAGCCGTCGACGCATCCGGCATTGTGGAAAACGAAATCTGCCCGGTCTTCATTGCGACAACCGCGCACACTCCGGCGCCGGCGGAAGACGAGGTTTCAGAGTTTTCGTGGGTCAACCCGCACGATTTGCTGCACGCTGTCGAGCGGGCACCCTGGGCATTCAGCCCGTGGTTGACGCTACAACTGCCGGAGCTTGCTACCCGCGGCGAACTGCTCGCTCACTCGGAATAGGCGACTTAGCCGCCCTGGGATCCCGCATCCGTCACGCTGACATCGGTGTGGTGAAAGTTCAAGAACGAGCGGGATGCCGTTGGACCGCGCTGACCGTGATAGCGCGACTTGTTCTCCGCTGACCCGTATGGCTTCTCTGCCGGCGACGACAGTCTGAAGAAGCAGAGTTGACCGATCTTCATTCCTGGCCACAGCTTGATGGGCAACGTCGCCATGTTTGACAGCTCGAGTGTGACGTGCCCGGTGAAACCGGGGTCAATGAAGCCGGCGGTGGAATGCGTCAGCAGACCTAAGCGCCCGAGTGAACTCTTGCCTTCTAGGCGTGCGGCGATGTCGTCGGGGAGAGTCACCTGCTCGTAGGTTGCTCCGAGCACGAATTCGCCCGGGTGCAAAATGAATGGTTCGTCGGGTGCTACCTCGATCAAGCGCGTGAGGTCCGGCTGATCTTCAGCCGGGTCGATGAAGGGATACTTGTGGTTGTCAAAAAGTCGAAAGTATCGATCGATGCGCACGTCGATGCTCGACGGTTGAATCATCGTCGCATCGAACGGGTCGAGGGCTACGCGTCCGGATTCGAGCTCGGCACGGATGTCGCGGTCTGAAAGAAGCATGTGCGAAAGTCTACCGAGGGCGTGCCCGCTAGAAGGGGAGCTCGTCGGAAGGCACGCTCACGAATTCGTCGCCACTGACACCGGCCATGAACCGCTCCACATCAGAGTCAACGATGACGTCCGAGGGGCGAAGGCCGCGGGTGAGGTAGAGGCCGTCAAGCGACGTAATTCGGCTGAGTGCGACGTACGTCTGTCCGGGGGCAAACGATCGTGCGCCGAGGTCAATGAGTGCCTGCTCGTAGGTCTGCCCTTGAGACTTGTGAATCGTGACGGCCCAGGCAAGCCGCAACGGGAACTGTGTGAACTCGGCGACAACATCGCGAGTGAGCTCTTTGGTTTCGTTGTCGTAGGCGTACTGATACTGCTCCCAGGTTGCCGGTTCAACTTCATACTCGTGGTCGTCGCCGAAACGGTCCTCAACGATGACCTTTATCTTTTCGCCGAGGTGGCTGACTGTGCCCATGGTTCCGTTCACCCAACGTTGCTCGGAATCGTTTCTCAGGAACATGACGCGCGCGCCGACCTTCAGCACCAGATTCGGTTCTGCCGGGAAGGAGTTCGCCTTGAACTCGCCGTTAATGTCAGCTTCCGCCGTGAGCGGTCGTCCACCCAGCTTTGCGAGACGTTCTGCGTTGATGCGATTGACCATTTCATTGGTCGTGCAGAGCGTGATGATGTCGGAATCAGTGACTGGTCGCAGACCTGCACTATTGAGGGCTGTTCCGATTTCTTCATCGACACGACCATGGCGCACGGCGTTCAGCATGCGCTTGAATTCGTCATCACGTTGGCGGTGAATTTCGGTCAATTCGTGACTGATCAGAACCGTCTCTTGCCACACGTTCGCATCAAAGAACCAGGTCGAGCGATAGTGATCGGCAAAATACTGCTTTTCCTCGAGAGTGCGCGGTGGCACCGGTGCCAGTTGATACGGGTCGCCAAACATCAACACCTGCACGCCGCCGAAAGGTTCCCGCCGACGGTGGCGGGCTTCGCGCAAAACGCGATCGATGCCATCCATCACGTCGGCGTTCACCATCGAAATCTCGTCGATAATCAGCGTCTCAATCGACTGCATCATCTTGCGACGAACGGCGGAGATGGTGAGGTCTTGTGTTCCGATGAGACCAATGGGCAAGAAGAACAGCGAGTGGATGGTCTGTCCCTCAACGTTCAGGGCTGCGACACCCGTCGGTGCGCATACGGCAACCTTCTTCTCCGTGTGCTCAGTGAAGTGCCGAAGCAGATGTGACTTGCCCGTTCCCGCACGCCCTGTGATGAACATATGAGCGTTCGTGCTCTCCATCCGGTCAAAAAGGTCCTGTTGTTCTGGGGACAGCTTGTGTTCCATCAGTCCTCCAGATCCCGGCGCGAAGTACCAAGTGTAAGCGCGAGGAGCCTCACCGGCTCGCCTTCCACACGGGTGAAGGTCTATAAGATTGCGCTCGTGAGTTCCGGTGGAGAAAAACAAGGTTTGCGCATCCCGTCACCGCGCGAACTAACCGCCATCATCATCGTGGCCGTGCTGGTTTTGGGCGCTGCGCTCGCTGGCAGCCTCGCCCTGACCCGAGATGTGTTTAGCGCAACGGGTTTCGTTTCCAGCTACATGGATGCCCTCATCCGGCGTGACGCGGCCTCAGCACTCTCGATGCCAGGCGTCATCTCGGGTAACCGCACTGACGTGCTGGGTGACCCCGAAGCCGTGCTCCTCACCCAAGCCGCGTTGCCCGCCCAGAACGCGCGTGCGACGTACACGATCCTTTCCGATGATGTTCTCCCCGGCGCATCCGGTATCCATCGTGTGCGAGTCTCGACCTCACTGGCTGAAGACGACATTGTGTTCGAGGTAGCGCAGACGAGCTCCGTCGCCGGACTATTTGGGCAGTGGGAATTCACCACGTCTCCGCTGGCTTCTGTGAACGTAACGACCGAACACGCGACGTACTTCAGCGTCAACGGATTTGGTCCCGTCGACGTTGTCTCTGTGGATCCCTCACTTTCGGCGGAGGACTTTGGGGCTACTCACGCCTTCCCCGTTCTCGCACCGAGTGCGTATGCGTTCTCCATCACGTCACGCTCGCTCACGTCACCCGTCGAGACCGTGTCTGTCATTCCGGGTGAACGGAGCGAAGTGACCGTAGTCGCGAGCCCGACGCCTAATTTCGTTTCTCGCGTGCAAAAAGAAGTGGATTCGTATTTCGCAGCCTGTGCGGCGCAACGTGTTCTGCTTCCCTCGGGCTGCCTGTTCGGAATCGGGATTGAGAACCGCGTCGTCGGCGAGCCGACGTGGGCCGTTGTCACTAACCCCGTCGTGGCCCTCGTTCCGGGTGAAGCTGGGTGGGAGATTTCTCCGGCCGAGATGAAGCTGTCATTCGCCGCTGAAATTCAATCCCTATTTGACGGCTCAATCGCTCCCGTGACTGAAGAAATAACCTTGACGATTGGCGGAACCGTCGGACTTTCCGCATCCGGAGACATCGCAGTTCTCATTCGCCGACTGGAATAACTCGGCTGAGCTAGCGTTTGTCGCTCGACATCTTCTGCAACATCGCGTTGTAGGCGTCGAGCTCGGCATCCTGTGAACGGTCGGCTTGTCGGTCAAGCCGCTTCGCGAGTTTCGCGTCGTTTCGACTCCATTGCACGGCAATCAAGATCGCCAGAATCGCATTCGGAATCTCGCCGACGCTCCACGCGATAGCTCCTCCGCTGATCTGGTCGGCCAATGGCGTCGGGCCCCACGTTCGACCCATTGCCCCGTACCAGTCGGCGAGAAGCAAGGATGTCCCGCTCATGAGCAACAGCCCAAAGAACGCGTGCACCGTCATCGCGATCAGTAATTGCACCAACCTGAATGGATACGGCAGACGATTCACGCCGGGGTCAATGCCAATCAAGCTCTGAACGAACAGATAGCCCGCGAGCAAGAAGTGGATGATCATCCATTCATGTCCGATGTGGTCTGTGACGGCCCATCGCAAGATTCCCGTGTAGTAGAACAGCCAGAGAGAACCGACGAAGTTGACCGTCGCGAAGGCAGGGCTTGAAATCAGTCGCGCGTACCGCGAGTGAACGGCGATGAGAATCCACTCTCGAGCGCCTCTGCTTCCGTCGGTGCGCTTTGCAATCGCGCGCATGGCGAGCGTGACCGGGGCAGCCGGGACGAGGAGGATGGGTATGACCATACCCAGCCCCATGTGGGCGAGCATGTGCTGACTAAACAACACATGCTCGTAGGCGTTCACTCCACCATTGGTGATCCAGAGCAATCCCAGCATGCCGGTGACCCAAAAAATGACGCGCAACACCGGCCACGCATCGCCGCGTCGACGCAGACGCACAACACCAGCGATGTAAAAGAAGATGCCGAAGAGACAAATGGCAAACCAAATGGGATCCAGTCGCCACATCGTGAAATATGTGGACATGTCGAGTGGTGGTGGCAAGAGTTCGCCGGTCAAGATTTGAGCAGGCGTTGGTGCCGCAAGCGGTTCCTCTGAGACAGGCGTGGGTGTTCTACCGAGGCCGGCAGCTATTCCCACCGCAAGTCCCATCAGCGCTACCTCGAGCGCAATGAACCATGTGAACGAGCGTCGCCCAGCCGAGAGGAAGAACCCGCGCTGCCAGGCACCGAAAACGCCGAGTAATCCCAGTGCGATGACCTTGAGCAGAAGGACATTTCCGTAGGGGGTGGCAAGAGCCGACCATGAACCCAGACGAACGCCGGCGTTAATGACACCCGAGCCCGCGACGACGATGAACGCAACGAGTGCGAGTGTCGAGTACCTGCGCATGACCGCAAGTCGTTCATCCGCGGTCAGCATGGACTGCACGAGGGGAATGGTGAGAAGACCACCCAACCAAACGGCCACAAACACGACGTGTAGGAGCAGCGAATTCGTCGCGATGGCGTGCCCAGCGCTCCCCGCTGCGTGGCCTTGCAGAGCGAGCGGGATGAGAGTGCCGAGCGAGAGTAGTCCCACAAAAAACAAGAGGGTTTGATTTGTGACGGCCAAGCAGAGCACCGTCGCAGCCGCCGCACAGAGCGTGACGATGAGCCACGCTTGCCCGAGGCCGACCTCGGTCACAAAAAAGCCCAGCTGCTGGCCGAAGGATTCACTCGCCTCAAAGTCACTTTGGCTCACGTTCATGAACGCGAGTAGCGCAGCGCTCGCAGCACTCACGGTTGTCGCAAATCCGCCGATTGCGGCCACGTCGATTGCCCGGCGGTAGGCGCGGGTCGACGATGGGATAGCCCAGAGCGCTAAGGCAAGGGCTCCAATGAGCACCGACGCACCCAGATAGACAAGCGCCTTTGCCATCGAGAGCCAGATGGTGACGTCCACGTTGCCCGGCGCGGAACTCAGTGCTCCACCGACCGCGAATGCAACGGAGAGTCCGAGTGCACTCATCATGGCCAGCAACGCAGGGAGACCTACACGCGCGATTGTGTTCACAGATTCCAGCCTACGCAGGGTCGAACAGACACAACGACGAAGGCCGTCCCGAAAGGGACGGCCTTCAATCGTGAGTAAGAAACTTACTTCTTGACAGCTGCCTTCAGCTTGCTTCCAGCGGAAACCTTGACGGAGTTGCTGGCAGCGATCTGGATGGTGGCACCCGTCTGGGGGTTGCGACCCTGGCGAGCTGCACGAGCGGTGCGCTCGAACGAGATCCAACCCGGGATGCTGACCTTCTCACCCTTGGCGACCTCAGCCGAAACAACCTCGAACAGCGTGTCAAGCACGCCACCCACGATTGCCTGTGACTGGTTGGTCTTGCCGGCGATAGCGGCAACGAGCTCAGACTTGTTGAGAGCCATGGTGTCCTCCTGGACCTTTTTTAGGGAACGAGTGGAGCCTCACGGCCCGTCTCCGATCAGCCGGGTGGCTGACCTGCCCTAAAAGTTACCAGCTTGACTTACGAATACCCGGTAATTCGCCGTGGTGTGCCATTTCACGGAATCGGACACGCGAAATGCCAAATTTCGTGAGAACACCGCGGGGACGACCGTCAATTGCGTCGCGGCTGCGCACGCGAATCGGGGAAGCGTCACGGGGGAGCTTCTGAAGGGCAATGCGAGCTGCTTCGCGGCTCTCGTCGGTTCCCCGAGGGTCAACCAGTGCCTTCTTGATCTCGAGACGCTTTGCTGCGTAACGCTCGACAATTACCTTGCGCTGCTCGTTACGAGCAATCTTGCTTTTCTTAGCCATTTAGCGCTCCTCGCGGAATTCCACGTGCTTACGCACGACGGGGTCGTACTTCTTCAGCACGAGACGGTCAGGGGTGTTACGACGGTTCTTGCGGGTGACATACGTGAAACCCGTGCCAGCAGTCGACTTCAACTTGATGATCGGACGAACGTCCTGTTGTTTTGCCATTAGATCTTCTCCCCACGAGCGAGCAGGTCTTTGACGACCGATTCGATGCCGCGAACATCAATAACCTTGATGCCCTTGGCGGAAAGGGTGAGCGTCACATTCCGGCGAAGCGACGGCACGTAGTACGTCTTCTTCTGAATGTTCGGGTCGAACCGGCGCTTCGTGCGACGGTGCGAGTGTGAAATGTTGTGCCCAAAGCCGGGAATGGCTCCGGTCACTTGACAGGTCGCGGCCATGTCTGTTTCCTCCTACCGTGACGCACAGAGCGCCACCCAAGATTTCTTGTCTGCGGTTGTCCGTCGACTCACGCCGGGGAGTTCCGCGAACCGTGCAAGGAATTTCGCACGTCCAGTAGAAAAGACTATCCGGTCAGCGTGAGGAGCGCGAATCGGCGCATGTGCCACAGAGTCCGAAGATGTCGAGAACATGTCCTACCGCGGTGAAGCCGTTTTCGGCTGCTGCTTTATGGGCCCATTCCTCGACAATTTCCGAGTGGACTTCGACCGTGAGACCGCATTCGCGACAAATCAAGTGATGATGGTGGCCGGTGGTGGAGCATCCTCGAAAGAGGGTCTCCCCCGATGGTGACTGGAGGGTGTCGGCAAGCCCAGCAGCCGCGAGCTCGTTGAGCGCTCGATAGACGGTCGCAAGACCGATTGTTGCCCCGGAGGACATCAGGGCTGCGTGCAATCCTTGCGCGCTGGCAAACCCAGGCTGGCGTTCTAATGAGTCTCGCACCTGCACCTTTTGGCGCGTCATTCGCTTCAACGGTTCGCTCATGCGGACCTGTGCAATAGTCGACCAATCACTGCGGCAATGACGTAAACGGCAACCGCGATGAGCGCCACGGCCGCGCCGGCTGCAAGCCCAAGCCACCGTGACATGAGTAACCCCAAAAGGCCCGAACCAACCGCCAGAATCGGCGCGACCACAAGCATTCCACGTACCGTGCGAGTAAGTTCACGCGCCGCAGCTGCTGGTGCCGCCACAAGACTTATCGAGAGAAGCGCGCCGAGGGCCGGCATCGTCGCAACGACAGTTGCCACCGTGAGAGCAAGCAAGACAAACTCGGCGAACCAAGGGCGCAAGCCACTGGCCTGGTATCCGACTGAATCGAAGAGGTAGAAGCTGAGGCGGCGACCAAAAACCGTGAGCGTAACAACGACAGCAGTGAGGGCGCCCATGAGAACCGCGACGTCCGTGTTTGTGCTTGCCAACACCGAGCCGAATAGATACGCCTCAAGACGCAGAGGAACCTGGGGATTGATTGCTTGGAGCAAGATTCCTAGGGCAAATCCCGCCGTGAGCAAAACTCCCGTCGAAGCCTGCAGGGCGGCTGGGCGCAGGCGTCCAATGACAAGCAACGCTCCGAGGATCGCGACGCTCGCCAAAAGAGCCCCAACTTGAACGGTGAGTCCAACAAGAACCGCGATAACGGCGCCCGGAAAGGTCGCATGAGTGAGTGCCTGAACGAGCAGCACGCGGCGGCGCAAAATGATGAAGGTACCGGCAAGCCCAGAAAGCGCCCCAGCTAACGAGATGGCGAGTAGCGCGCGGTCAAAGTAGCTCATCGGCGCACTCGCAGAACAAGCGTGACGAGATAGATGGCCACGAACACCAACGCAACCGTGGCGCCTCCCGGAACGGGAACGTCCGCGGTAAACGAGAGCACCGCGGCAAGCAAGACTCCCGTGATGCTGGCACCGACGGCGACTGCCACAGATACAACAACCATGCTGGTGAACTTGCGGGCAACGAGGCGTGCGGTTGCCCCCGGCACGATGAGCAAGGCGAGCACAAGTAGGTTTCCCACGGCAATGGATGCAGAAACCACGACAAGGGCGATTGCGAGGTTCAACGTGACGTTTACCGACAGCGTGCGAAACCCGGCGCCTCGCGCGCCGTCCTCGTCAAACGCTGCAAAGACTTGAGCCCGGTATGTGACGAGCACGAGTGTCGCCGCTATTCCTGCCGCAAGCGCGGCCAGGCCGGCTTCGATCGACGTGACCGTGAAGAGGTGCCCGAACAGCAGGCTTTCAATCGATGTCGAACCTCCACCCGGAGTGGAAACGATGAGGACGCCGATTGCGAACATGCCGGTCAGCGTGATGGCCGTTGCCGTATCGGATGCGAGTCCTGCCCCGGCAAAGTACGTCAGAGCCAGTGTTGCAATCACGGCGGCGATGAGCGCTCCGGGAAGCAACCCGGGACTACCCGCGACAACAAAACCTGCCGCCAAGCCAGGAAAGACGGCGTGCGTTAAGCCATCAGAAACAAACTCCAGGCCACGAAGGTTAATGAAGACACCGACGAGCCCCGTGACCAGTGCCAAGGGGGTGATCACAGCGAGGGCGTTCTGAATGAACGGCAAACGAAAACTCTCGAGGAGAAGTTGAACGGCTTCCACGTCAATGCCCGTGATGGCTAGACAAGATGACGGTGCTCGCGTCGGAGTCGAGCTCAATACTCGGAAATACATTTGCCAGGTGCTTCATCGTGAGTGTTTGCGCAACAGAACCGTATGCTTCGACTTTGCCGTCGTGAAGTAGCGCTGCTGTGTCACACACGTCTCGCGCGAGGTCGAGGTCATGTGTGGTCAGAACCACAGCGGCACCTGACTTCTTCAGTCGGATGAGGGTGCGTTTCAACGAGTCGCGGTTGGGTTTGTCGAGTCCGTTGAATGGCTCGTCGAGAAGCAGAATTCGCGGTTGATTGGCCAGTGCCCGCGCCAGGATCGCTCGCTTCTGCTGACCGCCACTCAGGTTAGAAAATACGGTTTCGGCGACATCCGTCAGGTCGGTGACCTGGAGCGCAGCCGACACGGCCACTCGATCGACCTGTTTCATTCGACGCCACCAACCCAGTCGTCGGTAGCGTCCCATTTCAACCGCTTGCCGAAGGGTCACCGGAAACGACGCATCGTAGGTTTCTGCCTGCGGCATATACCCGATTTGCGTCGCTGTGTCCGCGCTCCGGGGCGCCCCGTCAAAGAGTATGCGTCCGCTCAGCATGGAATGCAGGCCAGCGATGCCCCGGAGAATCGTGGACTTGCCCGAGCCGTTCGATCCAATGAGCGCGAGTGCTTCCCCGCTTCTGACGGCGAGGTTCACGTCTCCCACGGCAACGGACTTGTCGTATCCGAAGAAACCATCAATGACTTCGATGAGCGGGCTAGGCATTTGCGATTTCCTCCGGTACGGGAAGCGGTTCGACCCCCCAAGCCTTATCGAGAAGCCGAACGTTGTGAATCGTGGCGGAAATGTAGGTTTCTGCTCCACTCCCCGTTGCGCCGAGCGTATCGGAATACAAGGACTCGTCGCCGGCGAAGACCTCGATGTCCGCCTGTGCGGCGACGGCTTCGGCGAGCTTCGACGAAATGGAGCTCTCCGCAAAAATCGCTCTGACACCCGTCTCTCGGATTTTTTCAACCAGCGCATCAATCTCGGCAGCACTGGGTTCCGCGTTGTCATCGAACTCCGGGATGATCGAACCAACGAAAGTGATGCCGTACTCGGAGACGAAATAGGTGAAGGCATCGTGATTCGTGACGAGCAACCGCTCAGCGATTGCGACCTGCTCAATGTTTTCAGCAACCCACGCGTCAAGAATCACGAGTTGACCAATGTAGGAATCAGCGTTCGCCGAGTAAATTGACGCGTTTTCCGGATCCGCAACCACTAGTCCGTCCGTGATATTCGTGACCATCTGCTCTGCGTTCGCTGGGGAGGTCCAAATGTGCGGGTCTCCGTCAGCGTGCACATGGTCATGCTCATCGGTTGCAGCTTCTTCCGCGGCATGGTCATGCTCCGCTTCGGTCTCACCTGACTGCAGCAGGGAGATGCCCGTCGACGCATCAATGATTTCGCCGCTGAAGTTTGCGGCAGTCAGGGCATCGTCAACCCACGGTTCGAGATCGGCTCCACTCATGACGAGCACGTCAGCTGCACTGAGCTCGAGAAGGTCTTTAGCGGAAGGGTCGAAACTGTGCGCCGATTGATTTGCCTGCAAGAGCGGATACACCGCACCAGCGTCGCCAACGATGTTTCTCGTGAAATCCGTGACGTGCGTGGTTGTCGTCACAATACGGAATGTGGTGTCGTCTGCAACTGTGCAACCGACTAACCCGGATGAAAGCACTATTGCTGCACCAACGATTGCCGGAATTCGATAACGCGTCGCGCGAGAAGAAGTCATGACGCGAGCCTATGTTTATTGAGAATCATTGTCAATTAGGAATTCGTGGCATGCCTCACGATGGCGCGTAAAATCAACACGTGGCTATTCCAAAGATTGCGTTGTACTACGCCTTCACCCCTCTGGCGGACCCCGAAGCAATTCGGTTGTGGCAGCGGGACCTGTGCGAATCGTTGAACTTGCGCGGCCGCATCATCATTTCTCGCCATGGAATCAATGGAACCGTGGGTGGCACGGTCGAGAACGTCAAGAAGTACGTTCGCAAGACGCGGCAGTACCCCGGCTTCAAGGCCCTCGACGTCAAGTGGAGTGACGGAACAGCTCTTGATGAAGCCGGCCTCATCACAGATTTTCCTAAACTCAGCGTGAAGGCTCGAGCCGAGGTTGTGAGTTTCGGCGTTCCCGAGGAAATCGAAGTCGATGAGCACGGAATCGTTGGCGGTGGCGTGAAGCTGTCGCCAGATGAAGTCGATGCCCTCGTAGCGGAGCGCGGTGACGACGTCGTCTTCTTCGATGGACGAAACGCCTTTGAGGCAGAAATCGGACGATTCAAGAACGCCGTCATTCCCGACGTAGAAACGACGCGGGATTTCATTCGCGAACTCGACAGTGGAAAATACGACGACCTCAAGAGCAAAACCATCGTGACCTATTGCACCGGCGGTATTCGCTGCGAGGTCCTCACGCCACTCATGCGGGCCCGCGGTTTCACTGAGATTTATCAAATCGACGGTGGGATTGTTCGTTACGGAGAAGCGAAGAAGAACGGTGGCCTCTGGGAAGGTTCCTTGTACGTCTTTGACGGACGAATCGCACTCGATTTTGCTCCGGGTGCGCTCGCGCTCACTGCGTGCCAGGTGTGTGGCGAGGCAACGAATCACATGGCCAACTGTGTTGATCAAACCTGCCGCAAGCGCTTCGTTTGTTGCGTGGAATGTGAGCGCGAAGAACCCGGGTGCGTCGCGCACAGCGCACTTACCGTCGGCTAGCCAACACGTCAATCAACGAGTCGATGTCTCCATTCGGGGTGGTCGCGTCGACGCGGACACCTGCGTGTCGGGCATCCGCGGCCGTTCTGGGGCCGATGGCTACGATGAACGTCTCGTCGGGAATCTGCCCCAGCTGATGCGCCACCTGTTCGGCAACGCTGCCTGAGGTGACGAGAACCGCGGTGAAGTCTCCCTTGCGAACCTGAGCGATGACCTCTTCGTCGATGGGCACGCCGACCGTGCGATAGGCGATTACCGATCGGACGTCGTGACCAATTCGCTTGAGGCCCTCGGTCAACACAGGCACAGCAACCTGCGATCGCAGCGTGAGGA
>JBFYOK010000182.1:0-3550 GCA_041303845.1 Microbacteriaceae bacterium
GGCATCCACATGAACTTGCCCCGTCGCTCGACGGATTCGATCGAGACGCCGTCGAGCAGACCGGCGAAGTCGCCGCGTCGACCGTCGTGCCGCTTGAGCGAACGTGGCTCGACAACGTCAACGCCCGTGATGCGCGCTCCGGTGACCGCGGGGGCAAGCCCCGCACGCACCACTTCGACCTCGGGGAGCTCAGGCATCTTTACGCTGCAGCAAAACCGTGAGCGCTTTGCCGGCTGCGTCGATTTCGGCTGTGCGGCGACTCGACCCGGACCCCGTCGCCACGACTTCGCCGATGGTGACCGTGGCGGCAAACACGCGAGCGTGATCGGGACCCTCGCCGGTGACCTCGTAGGTGGGAGCGTCAACACCGAGCCGAGAGGCCATCTCCTGGAGGCTCGTCTTCGGATCGTGGTGCAAACCAAAACGGTCGGCGTCGGCGAACAGCGGAGCCAGAAGTCGCAAGACGAGCTTGTCGGCTTCGATCGGCCCGGCCGAGATGAACGCGGCTCCGATGAGCGCTTCAAGCGTGTCCGAGAGAATGGATGACTTCTCGGCTCCACCCTGCTTGGTTTCACCAACACCGAGGCGAATGTGTTCGCCAAGGTGGATGTTGCGGGCGACTTCGGCGAGCGCATCCATAGACACGACCGCGTGGTGGCGACGCGAGAGGTCGCCTTCGCTCAGATCGGGAAACTCGTTGTACAACCAGAAACGAACCGACTGGCTGATGATGGCGTCGCCCAAAAATTCGAGTCGCTCATTATGAGCAATGCCCCCATGCTCGTACGCGAAGGAACGATGCGTGAGGGCAAGCTCAAGCAATTCGGCGTCGATGTCGACACCAAGTGTGGCGATGAGGTCATCGCGCACGTTAGACGTCGGCTACCTTGCGGCCCTTGTATTCCATGAACAGGGCGGTGCCGGCGGAGTCTTCGACAACCTTCGCGCGGTGCGGGAGGCTGTAGGTGACCTTGCCGGAAGCGTCAACGGTCTTCACCAGGGTGGGGGCGACTGCCTTCCACTGTGCACGGCGCATGCGAGTGGACGCTCGCGACATTTTGCGCTTGGGAACTGCCATGATCTTCTCTTCTCTTCGTGTCTCGAGACCCTTAGGCGGGCTCGTCAGTCTTGGTGGAAGCGGTGAACTTCGACAGTGCGGCCCATCGTGGGTCGAGCTGAGCGTCGTCGCTGTCCGGAGCGTTGGCCTTGAGCTCGCCGGTCTCTGGGTTGAGACCTAAGCAGTCAGGCTGACATACCGGTTGGAACGGAAGTGCGAGCACAACCGAATCCCTGATGAGAGGTTCAAGATCCACGTGGTCGTCGTGAACCTCATAATCAAATGCTTCGTCAAGAGAATACGCGAAAAGTTCTTGGATTTCGACTTCGAGGTCGAGCGTGAACGGTTCGAGGCATCGACCGCACTCGGCTTCGGCGGTTGTGGTCACATCCGCGGTGACCAAAATGCCCTCGTGAATCGATTCGAAACGGCCATCAACGTGGATGATCCCGCCAGCCGGCACCCACGCCAGCCCCTCGCCGAAGCGCTCGGGCAGAGTGATGTCGCGCTCGAGTGCGCGCTCTTCCCCCGGGCTGTGCATGAGGTCGTGCACCGGCACGGTGAACGGAGTCTTGACGAATTTGGCCACGAGACGAGTTTACGCACCCGCGTTACTCTTCGATTTCGGCTTTGCGGGCTCGGAGGTGCTCGCGAAAAGTGACACTCTCCCCTGCGTTGACCGCCGACACGTAACTGCCGAAGTCCACCTGCTCGCGCAGACTCATACCCTTCTTCATCAGTGCTGCCTGACGCACCTCGGTCGCCATGATCTCTCGCGCCGCTGCCGATGCAGCCGGCCAGTCTTGGGGCGACACAAACATCACACCATCGGCGTCAGCTACAACCATGTCGCCGCGCGATACCTCGAACGTGCCGAACGGAATCGTCTCGGGTAGCCCGAGCTTGCCTTCCGCCATGGTCGGGCCGGCCGGGCTCGCGCCCATGCTCCAAATCGGTAGGCCGAGTTCGCGCAACTGAGCGGTATCGCGATGCAACCCCCACACCACGATTCCGGCAAGACGAGCTTTCAGCGCTTCGAGCACGACGAGATCGCCGATGCACGCTTGGTCGAGTCGTCCTTGGTTGTCGATGACGAGCACATCGCCGGGTTGGGCCGAATCGATGGCCGCCAAGAACACATCCACACTTCCGCGGTGCGTCGCGACGATTGCAGGGCCGCCGATGTGCGCATCCGGGAATATCGGTGCGGTGATGACCGACGGCGACACACGAATGAGTACGTCGACGCGCACACTCGCGTCAAACAGCGGCGCGGTTGCGGGAAGTTCGATGCCGGGCAGTTCTATGCCAGGCTGCTGGCTGGCCATCGCCTAGCGCGAGCCCTGCAGGTATTCGGCGACGACGTGCGGAACGTACGGCCGAACATCCCCACCGAGTGCGGCAACCTGACGCACGAGCGAACTCGACACGTGGGCTTGACTCGGGTTGGGCAGCAAGAAGAGTGTTTCGATGCCCGTGAGGTTGCGGTTCACGACCGCCATCGGCGTCTCGTAGGTGACATCGTTCGGGGTGCGTAAGCCCTTCACCAGAACGGATGCGCCCACCTCGGTGCAGTAGTCGACCAGCAGCCCGATGCTCCACTGGGTGACCACGATGTTGCCGGACACTCCGGCCTCGGCGAGCGCCTTCTCGATGAGCGTGACACGCTCGGCAATCGGCAGCAGAGCTGTCTTGCCAGGGTTGTGCACGACAACAACGTGCACCTCGTCGAACAGCTTCGTTGCGCGTGCAATGACATCGACGTGACCCAGCGTGATCGGATCGAACGACCCGGGGAGAACGGCTACTCTGCGCATGTCTTCAGCCTAGAGAAGTTAGCCCTTATTCAGGTACTCGCGTTCACTGGCCGACAAGCGCCGCCGCAGCGCCTGCTTGAGTGCTTCGTGTTCGGTGAGTGCGGGGTCGGCCACGAGCACGGTCTCGGCGGCCGCACGTGCGTCGGCGATCACGTCGCCGTCTCGCGCTGCGCGCAACAGACGAAGGGATGAACGGCCACCGGACTGCGAACTACCGAGCACATCGCCCTCAGCACGCAGTTCGAGGTCCACGCGAGACAGCTCGAATCCGTCGGTTGTCGCAGCGACCGCCTCAACGCGCTCTCGAGCGAGTGACCCGGTCACGGCATGCGTGACGAACAACGCGAGACCCGGCACTGAGCCACGCCCAACTCGACCACGAAGCTGGTGCAGTTGCGAGACACCGAAGCGGTCGGCATCCATCACGACCATGGTCGATGCGTTGGGAACGTCGACGCCCACCTCGATGACCGTGGTCGCCACAACGATGTCGATCTCGCCGGCCGCGAAGGCGCGCATGATTCGATCCTTTTCGTCTGCCGACATGCGACCGTGCAGCGGTTCGATGCGCTTTGTGCCGAGCACCGGATGCGCGCGCAGGAGTTCCGTCACCGTGACAACCGACGCACGCGGAGGCGCGACAATCTCGCTCATGTCGGCGTCTGCGTGCCGAGTT
>JBFYOK010000183.1:0-14726 GCA_041303845.1 Microbacteriaceae bacterium
TCGGCAGCATCCATCACGTCAATGTGTTTGGCAAAAAAGACAACC
Source organism: Microbacteriaceae bacterium (assembly GCA_041303845.1). Lineage (GTDB taxonomy): Bacteria > Actinomycetota > Actinomycetes > Actinomycetales > Microbacteriaceae > RFQD01. The sequence goes on from JBFYOK010000183.1 coordinate 46, forward strand.
TTGCCGACAGAGCGAGCGAGTTGGCTCGCGTAGTCGCTCGCCAGGCCAGCTTTGGCCTGGCCAATTTTGCGCACCATCGTAAAGACGTTCTCGCCGGTCTTCTGGTTCTTCGACTCTTCGAGTTCGGCAACGGCTACGGTGCGAACGAGATCCGCAGTCGACCCGCGGAACGAGCCGTTTATGGCCATGCGGTTGTATCGGTCGAGCAGGCGCTTGGCGAGTTCTGCTTCAGCGGCTCGGATGCTCGCACCGAGTTCGTCATCTAGCTCAACCGGAAGGTCGACAACTCGTTTCGCCGGGAGGTCTTTCGCAACGTCAATCTTGCGACGGCGAACGATTCCCATGTCGATAACGGTTTCGCGCGCCGAGGTGTAGAAACCGGCGTCGGCGGGTGTCAACCCCTTGGCTTCCAGGTGTCCGAGGAGTTCGGGTGACGGTTTGTCACCATCAATCCATCCGAGGAACATCCAGATGGCCCGGAAGTCTTCGATGTCGTTGATGAGAGGGGTACCAGTCAGCGCGACGCGCAGCGGATTGTGGCCCGGTGTGCGGTTGGTGATTCGTTCGGCCAATGCGAGCACGTGCTTGGATCGTTGCGACGTGAGGTTCTTGATGAAGTGGGCTTCATCGACGACCATTCCACGGAAGCCCATCTGAGACAACCACGACAGGTGTCGATCGAGAACCTCGTAGTTGACAACGAAAACGTCGGCGAAAGCGTCAACGTCTTGGCCGTCACCGTGGATGACCGTTGCACGGCGACCCGGAATCCATCGTTCAACCTCGCGAGCCCAGTTCATCTTGACGACGTTTGGCACAATCGCGAGTAGTGGGAAGGCGTCAGCAACAGATGCCGCAATCAGGCTCTGAGCGGTCTTACCCAAACCGGGCTCATCCGCCAGCAGGAACGTGCGATGCCCAGCCCGAACCGTTTCGATGAATTGGATTTGGTGAGGCATGAGTTCTTGCCCAACCGGGCTATAGCGGTCGAAACGCGGCATCGGTGGCATGTCCATGCACGCCGATTGCCCGCCCGCTCCCTGCTCGAACGACTTGAAGAGCGGCTGAATGAGCTCCCAGTTCGACAAACGCACAGCGGGAACCGCGGGCTTGGCCGCACTGAAATCGGGTGCCAAGAACGGTGTCGAACGCAGCTTTGCTTTCACCGAAACCGGCAGAACTTGCTTCTCTGCCAGCTCCGGAGACAAGTCTTCAACCTTCTTGACCGGCTCGGCCGCGATGATCAAATCATCGGGGGAAACCTCAGCGCCCGATTCCAAAAGCCAATCGCGGCGCATGGTCTGTGCGACCGTTCCCGTCGCGTGGTCGACCTCGAGAAGGCTGATGAGAGATGTGTCGCGGGCCGCGGTCTTCGCCAGAATCGTGGCCACGCCGTCAAGTCGCTTGAGCGCTTCGGATCGCTGCTGGTCAGTGAGGTCAGGGTCCGTCTTCACGCGAGCGCGCTCTTCACGCACGAGGAACGCAATGACTTGGAACTTGACTCGATTTGTTGGGCCGACCTTCTTGCCGGTCTGTGCCTTGGCTTCCACCTCGCGCACCTTGCGCGCAAGAATCGGAATCAGCCCGGTGTTATCGAGCGTGTGTCGGCGGGTGCCGCTGCGAGCCACGTGGGTCTCCTGTGTGAACGTGGTCAAATCATGCACGCACATCTCGCGCGCGGTCGTTGACCGATAGATAAAGGAATCGCTGTCTTCAGTGCGGGTGTCGCGCAACGAACTCGAGAGAATTCGGGCGACGTGTCACCACACCAGAAGGCGTATCAAAGTCTACTCCTTGGGTGCGGGTGTCTTGACCAGCACGCCCGATGCGAACAACAGTGCGCCCGATGCCACCTGTGCGAGTTGCCACCCGGTTCCCGTTGCTGAGAGCACAAGAGGCAAAATTGGGTTGTACACGACGACGACGACAGTGAGAAGCACGGCGAACACCACGAAAACCGCACGAAGGTCGCGATCAGCCACGCGATTTCGAGTTGCCGGGCGGGGGCTCACGCGCATTGCCTGCACACAGAAAAAAACCAGAATGGCGGCGAGGATGCTCACTGCATAGAGAATCGTGATCATCCAGTCGGTGCCACTCGCCCACAGTCCGGCGAGGCAGGCGGCCGAACCAAGCAGACCCGGGAGTAACCCTGGGCGAATGAGGTCGCTGCCGTAGCGATTGTTGGGTCGCGATGTACTCATCATTTCTTCAGACTACTCACGCGAAGTCGCAACGAATTGAGCACCACGAACAGGCTTGAGAACGCCATCGCCGCTCCGGCGAGCATCGGATTCAAGAAACCGGCAGCCGCCAAAGGAATAGTGATGACGTTGTAGGCAAACGCCCAAAAGAGGTTCCCTCGAATGATGCTCAGCGTGCGGCGAGACAACACGATGGCATCGGTGGCGGCCGAAAGCGTGTTTCGCACGAGCGTGATGTCGCTGGCAATGATGGCCAGATCCGTGCCCGAAGCGAACGCGAGACCAATGTCGGCTTGCGCGAGCGCGGCAGCGTCGTTGATGCCGTCACCGACCATGGCCACCTGATGTCCGCGTGCTTGCAGGTCTGCGATGAAGGCAACTTTGCCCTCCGGGGAAACATGCGACTCGACATGAGTGATGTTTACCTGTGCCGCAATGGTGGCTGCCGTTGCGGGCGCATCCCCAGTGACCATGATTGGTTCAAGACCGAGTTCGCGGAGGCGCGCGATTGATGCTTCGGAATCATCTCGCACCGTATCGGCAACGCTAATGAGAGCCACAATTTTCTTGTTCCAGCCAACTCCGACCACCGTGCGACCCCTCTGCTGCTCCTCACCGGCAACAGTGCGCAGTTGGGCGGAAAGAGCGCCATGCGACGATGACAACCAGTCGATCTTGCCCACGCTCACGAGAACGTCGTCGACGCTTGCGCTGGCTCCTCCCCCCGCCACCGATCGAAAACCGGTGGCACTCGTGTGAACGGGCGAGCCGTACTCGGCAATTGCACGCGCGATGGGATGCTCGGAACCTGCTTCCACAGCAGCAGCTCGGGCGAGCACATCTTTCTCGTCGAATCCATGAGCAACATGGATGCCGACGACGGCCATGTGACCTGTCGTAATGGTTCCGGTCTTGTCGAGCACGATGGTGTCCAGTGAGGCGGAGTGTTCGAGCACCTCGGGGCCCGAGATGATGATGCCGAGCTTGGCTGCTCGACCGGTTCCGACAATGAGCGCAACGGGAGTCGCGAGACCCAGCGCACACGGGCACGCAATCACGAGCACAGCTACGGCAGCAGTGAACGCGGCGGAGACGGGCTGGCCAAGGAGAAGCCAGGTAGCCATTGTCGCCAGGGCAAGCGCGATAACTATGGGAACAAAAATGGCAGAGATTTTGTCTGCCAACCGCTGCAATGACATTTTTCGAAGCTGCGCTTGTTCGACGAGCAGTGCGAGTTGTGCCAGGCGCGTGTCGCCGTGAACTCGAGCAGCAGTAATTTCGAGGCGACCGTCAAGTGCAACGGTTCCAGCTGATGCGGTGTCACCAACGACGAGGTCGACCGGAACAGACTCGCCCGTGAGCGCACTCAGGTCGACGGCGCTCTCCCCCGCGACAACGGGCCCGTCGACCGGGATACTCTCGCCGGGGAGCACAAGCACCCGATCGCCTGCGCGAAGGTCGGCGACGGGAATGCGCACGTTCGCGCCGTCACGAATGACCGTGGCCTCGACAGCCTGTAAGCGACCCACCTCATCGAGGGCTGAGGCTGCGCTTCTCTTCGATCGTTCTTCTAGCCATCTGCCGAGCAGAATGAAGGTGGTCACACCAGCGGCAGTTTCGAGATAAATGTTCGCCGTCGGATCTTGCTGCCACGCAAAAAATTCGAAACTGTGTCGCATGCCGAGCATTCCCGCCATGCCAAAGAAGAGCGCGTACAGCGACCACGCGTATGCCGCGGCGGTGCCCATTGTGATGAGCGTGTCCATCGTGAGCGAACCGTGTCGAAGGCCGAGAAATGTCGAGCGATGAATCGGCCACGCGCACCACACAACGACGGGTGTCGCCAACACAAGCGAGACCCACTGCCATCCGACGAACTGCCAGGGCGGAACCATGGCCAGCGCAACCACGGGCACGGTCAGCACCACCGCAAGCCACATGCGAACGGAGAGCAGGTCTCGGCCACCGGCAGGGACAATCACACGCTCGCCTGCCGGAACAGACACGTGCGCCCCATATCCGATCTGCCGCACGGCCGCGATGAGGTCATCTCGTGAGACCGTGCGGGGGTATTCAACACTTGCCGAGTTGGTCATCAGGTTCACCGACGCACTCACGCCAGGTACTGCATTCAAACTCTTCTCGACGCGAGCGACGCAACTCGAACACGTCATACCCTCGATGTCCAGAACGAGTTTTGCGTTCTCTGCCATGCGTGCCTCTTTCGTGTCGCCCATTCGAGATAACCCGAAGCGCCATCACAAGATTCCCACGAAAAGACGCGTGCCGCGCATCCAGTCGGTGTGATCGGATGCGCGGCACGCGCTGAACGAATTCGAACTAGCCCTTCGGGGTGACCTCGTTGTTCGTGTCGGCGGGTGCTTGTGGGGTCATTGGCCCGCCTGGCATCTCGCCATCGCGGTGACCATCGCCCTTGCCCTCTCGGGGACCATCGCCCTTGCCCTCTCGGGAACCGTCGCCCTTGCCCTCTCGGGGGCCGTCGCCCTTGCCTTGCATCGGGCCCTCGGCGTGGTCGCGCATCTTTTCGGGGCCCTGTCCGACCTGGACGTGGCCTCGAGCACCATGGTCGACGGCGTTTGCGATGGCCGCACCTGCGAAGCCGGTACCGACCAGAACGGCCAGACCTGCAGCAGAGATGCCGATGATCGCACCGAGACCCAGCCGGCGACCGAACAGGGACGTTCCGTTCGCAGACGTTGCGGTTGTTGATGAGGTTGCGGTTTTGGATTTTGCCTCACCGGTGGCGGGCTGGTTGTTGCTCGGCTTCTTGTCAGCCATGGTGTTCTCCTTGCGTTTGTCTGCTGAAGCGTTTGCCTCAGGCCGTGACTCAAGGATGCGAATGGACCCTATGTGTTCTCTATGAGCGGCTTGTGATTCTCTTCTGAAAGCCGAACGGCTGCAGCGACGATGCGTCGGCTCATTCCGGGGAAAATGAGACCGTGGAATGGCAACACAGAGAGCCAATACAGTCGACCCGCGAGGCCTCGCGGAAAAAAGATTGCTCGTTGCCGATAGACGGATGTCGTTTGTGTGACTGATTCCGCTGACAACTCCAACCAAGCGCGTCCGGGCACTTTCATTTCCGCCCGAAGGCGCAAAAACTGACCCTTGTCGAGCCGTTCGACTCGCCACCAATCCAAGGCTTCGCCGGCTCGCAGCGTTTTGGGATTGGCACGTCCACGACGAAGACCGACTCCGCCAACGAGCTTGTCAGCCACTCCCCTGACACCCCACGCCATCGGCATCGAATACCAGCCGTTAGATCCGCCAATCGACTCAATGACATTCCACAGATATTCGACGGGGGCATCGCACGATCGAACGCGCACGTCTGTGTACACCGTCGAACCGGTCCATTCCGGGTCGGACGGAAGGGGGTCGCTCGGTGCCGTGGCGACAGAGCTGTTCTGCCAACTGGTTTCGACATCGCCGGCGGCAAGTCGCTCGAGCGCCAGGTGCACAGACCGTCGGTATGTCGTGAGACCAGCCTCTGGCGGTGGAATGAGTTCGTCGATGTCGTGATTCGACATCACGCAGTCGTGCTGCAGGCTCGCGATGATCGGCACGGCGAGCGCGCGCGGAATCGGAGTCACGAGGTTAACCCACTGACTGGCCAAGTAGGGCGTCAAGACGGGGAGTCGAATGATTTTGCGCTTGCGCATCCCTGCTTCAACGGCGTAGCCATTCATCATGTCGCCGTAGCTGAGCACATCCGGGCCACCGATGTCAGCGGCACGGTTGACGGTCGCCGGCAGGTCAGCGGCGTGAATCAAGTAGTGAAGCACATCGCGTACCGCAATCGGTTGAATCATGTTTCCGACCCATTTGGGCGCGGTCATGATGGGCAAGACATCGGTCAGGTGTCGAATCATTTCAAAGCTGGTCGAGCCTGAACCAATGATCACTCCCGCTTGCAGCGCAATCGTAGGGACCCCAGATGCCATCAATATCTCGCCGACTTCTTTGCGCGAGCGAAGGTGTTTGCTCAAGTCTTCAGCTGCGGGGTGCAAACCACCGAGATACACGATTCGGGATACGCCACTCTTCTTGGCCGCTCGCGCAACGTTGTCTGCGCCCTGTCGTTCCTTCGACTCAAAGTCACCGGGTTGGCCCATGGAATGGATGAGGTAGTACAGAACGTCTACGTCCGCGCAAGCGGTGTCGACGTCATCGAGCGAATTGATGTCCCCTTCGACGATGTCGACGTCGCGCCTCCACGGCACATCTCTCAGTTTCTCGGCGTTGCGAACCAGAACCCGCACGTCAAACCCAGCTTCGAGAAGCCGTGGCACAAGTCGACCACCGATATAGCCGGTTGATCCTGTCACCAGTGCGCGCCGTTGAGTCATATCTGCAGAATAGACCCGCGAGTTCGTCTCCGGGGTGTGCCCGTGTCCGGACGTCCCGTTAGCCTTGACGTTATGGGTAGCTGGTGGGACAGACAGACGAATGGTGCGCGCATCGCTGTTGTCTTTGTGCCGATGCTCCTTGTTGGGGGCCTGGTCGGCAACTTCCTCAACGGCGTCGTCGGTGCCACGGGCAACGGCAGTGCAAACGTCTCCGAAACGCCAAGCTCTGAGCCCACGCGGGCGACGGCTACACCTCGGGCAACTTCAACTCAAACCCCGTCACCCACACCGACCCCGACGACGCGATCGCAGGCATCTGGAGATGCGGCAACGTTTGCCGGTTTGCTCGCAGAACTCCCCGATGACAACTCTCCTGAGAGACACACCGGCTATGAGCGTGATTTGTTCAACGCCTGGATTGACTCCAACGCAGACGGATGCGACACGCGAGCCGAGGTGCTGAAGTCGGAAACGACGAGCCCAGTGACCGCACACGGCACGTGCACCATCGACACGGGAAGCTGGTACTCCGCTTACGACGCCATCTGGTTTACCGACGCAGGCGAGGTGGATATTGATCACTTCGTGCCATTGAAAGAGGCATGGGTATCCGGGGCATGGCAATGGACGTCGCAGACCAGAACAGCGTTTGGCAATGACCTCGGCTATGCCGCCAGCCTGATTGCTGTTTCCGCATCGTCGAATCGTTCCAAGAGCGATCAAGACCCGTCCGAATGGTTACCAGCGAACAGGTCGTACTACTGCGACTACGCGGCAACGTGGGTGGCCGTGAAGTGGCGGTGGAGCTTGAGCGTTGATTCAGGCGAACGCGCCGCACTGGGCAACCTGTTGAGTGGATGTTCGACGCTCACCGTAATCGTGCCCGAACGCGCATCCGTCACCATCGACCCGAACGCGCAATCGGGCAGACCCTCGAACGGTGGTTCTGGATCAGGCGACGGTGTCGTCGAACCCGACTTCGGGACGTGCAAGAACGCCAAGGCAAACGGCTATGGCCCATACCTTCGGGGCGTCGATCCCGAGTACAACTTCTACCGTGATGGCGACAGTGACGGGATGGTATGCGAATAGGTTCGCGATCGCGTCACAGCCGCCGCGCATGACAAAGGCCCCGGATAAACCGGGGCCTTTGCGTTGCTAGCTTTTCTGCTGGCTTTTCAGTCTTGATCAGTAAGAGCGAGGTCTTACTTGTCGCTGCAACCGCAGCTACCGCCGCAGCAACCGCCACCTTCGCCGCCACCGAGAGTGGCTGAGGGGGCTTCCAGCTTGATGTTTGCGACTGCCATGAGCGCTCCTTTTTTTCGGTTTGTACTGACGGTAAACCGTCAGTGCCGGGCGACTATTCCCGGTGGTGTTCTCCTAGTGTGCGCCTAATCGACACGAAAGCGCAACGTAAGTCGCCGGTGTGTGGAAAATTGCCGGCGCGAAGCTCAGACCAACGGAGCAATCAATTGCGGATCGTTGTTTCTCACGTTGCCGACGCGGTTATCAACCGCATGAAACTGCAGGGTGTCCGCAAGAGGCGTGCTCGATGTCATCAGTAGGTCGAGAGCATCATCCGCGCTTGCGAAGTCGGAGCCGAGCCAGTCCTCATAGGCATCCGCTGCGAGCATCACTGGCAGTCGGTCGTGCAGCGCCGCAGCCGGACCAATGGCCGCCCGCGTGATGATGGCCATCGAACGAAACGCAGAATCACCGCCGCCGGTCCAGTCCTCGTAGATGGCAGCGAGCGCGAGTCCGTGTGGCGCGTGAATGAAGTACGGATGTTTGACCCCGTCGGTTCCAACATGCCATTCGTAGTACCCCGTGGCCGGCACAATGCACCGGCGATAGCGAAAGGCGGACCGGAACATTCCGTTCGAGGCGATGGTCTCGATACGCGCATTAATCGGTTGAGGGCGGTCAGCAATCGACTTTTTCCACGAGGCGATGAACCCCCAATGCACAGCATCGACATGGCGTTCGATTGCCCCTGACTCAGGGTTGAGCGATTCCACGACGACGGGGACCGCGGTTGTGGGGGCAATATTGAAATTCTCGAAATCTGCTGGCCAACCGGGCAGTTGCCCAAGCAGGTCGGGCATCTGCCCGGACAGCGTGCGCGCCACCACGTATCGTCCACACATGCGTCCCAGAATACGGGCGTGGTGTGAGAACTTCTCGAAACCACGTGCACGGTCTCCGCTCACCGTGAGTTGCATGACTGTCGGTGGCATGCCCTATGGTTTCCACTCGCATCAGCACAACGAAAAAAGGGAGAGTAATGGCAGAGAGCAATTCGCACAGTCGGGGACGTAGTCCGCGCAGACTTCGTTGCAATCTCAAGACCTCAGGTCATGGCCGCAACCCAGCCCTTCTCGATTTCGTCGATCGACCTATCAGCTGGGTGCAAGGAACAATCGACATTCTCGACATCGCCCTCATCGATGAAGTTCCGGGCGCTCAACCTGTTCGGTTCGTTCCCGATCTCGCATTGCCCCACGGCACCGCAGACCCGGTCGGCATCAGCATCGAGCTTTTTCACCACAGTTCGGCAATCATTCGAAATCTTGTCGCCCGAGGCTTCACGCCGATTTGGTATCCGATTTCTCAGGCGCTCGTGCTTGGCCACCGAACGTTTCACATGAGTCTCACGCCCGTGCCCGAGTGCTCTGCTCTCGAGCCAACACTCGGCGAGGACCGCCGCTCGATGGAAGACGTGCGAAACATGATCCTTAATTTCAGAATCGCAGCGTACGACGAAGCGTTCACATCGTGGTCGCAATCGGGTGTCTTGCCCGAACCTCGTGGCGCGGGCATGCTCGACGGCCTAGCCAACGCGTGGGATCAGCCGGGATTCGTTCGCAGCGACAAGCACATCGAGTTTCGGGACGTGCTCATCGCCCAATTTCGCGAGAGTGTCTAGGAGTGACCGGAGTTGAGTTCGAGTAGGACAACTCCGGCAACGATGAGTCCCAGGCCAACGAATCCCCATGGAGCAATTGTTTCCTTGAACAGGAAGATGCCCAGGATGGCGATGAGGGCCGTGCCCACACCGGCCCAAATCGCATAGCCGACACTCACGGAGAGCCCCTTGCTGAGTCCCAAGCCGAGCAACGTGAAGGCGGTGAGGTAGCCAACTGCCACGATGACGGTCGGCCACAGCTTGGTGAATCCGTCGCTCAATTTCAACGCGGTCGTGGCGACTACTTCGGCGAGAATCGCGCCGGCGAGCAGGAGATAAGGAAGCATTCGCTCTGAAGCCTTAGAAGGCGATGCGATTAAGCAAGTCGGTCAGCTGCTTGCGCTCGGCCAAGCTCAACTGCAACATCGGGTCGTCCGAGAGTCCGGTCATCGTCTCGCGAGCCGTGTCGAAGAGTTCTTGCCCCTGTGGCGTCGCCTTGACGATGACGCCGGTTTTGTTGCGCGCATCTGGACGACGTGCAACGAGGAACAGTCGCTCGAGTTCGTCAACGAGTAGCTCAGCTTCGCTCTCAGAAACCAACAGGATTTGCGAGAGTTCCGAAATCGTCGGCCCTGATTCAGAGCACGCGAGTGCAAGCAAGAAATACGTACCGGAGTTCAGCCCGTACTCGCTGAGGTACGGCATCGACCGCGCAGCACTTACGGCCCGAGCTCGCGCGAGCAAAAAGTCGGAGTCGGTAAACAGATAGTGGTCTTCAAACCGGGCAAGCGTGACATCGTCAATAGACGTGTCTCGAGAGTCAATTGGCTTGGACGCAGGCATTCCTTCACCCTACCCGCGGAGCCCGATGATTGCGATTTGAGCGTTGGCTAGCTCTGCCCATGGATGCGCCGACTCAGTTCCGACGCCGACAAAAGCACGGCATCGGCAAGCGACGCAATCCTCGGGCTCTCGGTAGCCGGAAAAGTCACTGCGATTGCGGCAGCGGGCCAGCCCGCGTGATCCTGCACACTCGCAGCGACAGACGCAAGACCAGGAGTCACGTCTCCTTCTTCGGTTGAGAATCCGGCTCGGCGGGCAGGCTCGAGAGTTCGTTGCACGACCGAATACTCACGGCCATCGGGATACAACGCACGAAGTTGAGCAAGTGGCAGTTGCGCCAGCATCGCACGACCGCTCGCAGTCGTAATGGCCGGCAGCCGCACGCCCACATCCGTGATGAGGCTCGGCCGGTTGCGAGCGCGCTCCTCGACCAAGTAGAGCACGTCCGTTCCGTTCAGCACGGCGAGGTGACCGCTTTCCCCCACTGAGTCGACCAACCGAGCAATGAGGGGCGCCCCGAGTCGCGTCAAGGGCTGTTGGCGTGTGTAGCTCGACGCCAGGGCATACGCATTTGGCCCGAGACCGTAGCGCTTGTCTTCCGGCAGGTGTGCGACGTACCCGCGAACGCTCATCACTGTGAGCAATTGATACACAGACGACCGAGGAAGCCCCAAGGCAGTGGCCACGGTTTGAGCAGCAACGGGGCCTCGCTGTGCACCGAGAAAATCCAGGATGCGCAGCGTGTTGTCGGCCGCCGGTACTCGCGTCACAAGCATCCCCTCGTCTGGTATTTCAGACACTAGTGCACTTGAGGATTGCCCGCTCACACTCTGGTGCGAGTGAAATGGGAGGATGCGCGAAGTCATGGTTGGCTCTGGTCCGGTATCCCTCGACGAAGTGGTCGCTGTCGCGCGACACGATGCCAAGGTCGACTTGCACGCACCCTCACTCGTGCAGGTTGCCGAGAGTCGCGCCGTGATTGACGCACTCGCATCGGACCCGAACCCGCATTACGGCATTTCCACGGGATTCGGTGCACTGGCAACCACATTCATCGAACGAGATCGTCGCGCACAGCTTCAACTTTCGCTCGTGCGGTCGCATGCCGCCGGAATGGGCCCTGAGGTTGAGCGCGAGGTTATCCGTTCACTCATGCTCTTGCGGCTGAGTACGTTGATGACGGCGCGCACTGGCATTCGCCCGGTTGTTTGCGAAACCTACGCGGCCGTCTTGAACGCAGGCATCACGCCTATCGTGCGAAACTTTGGTTCGCTCGGATGTTCGGGCGACCTCGCTCCCCTGTCACACTGCGCACTCGTTCTCATCGGTGAGGGTGATGTACGAGATGCACAGGGCACGGAGATGCCCGCCGATCAAGCACTTAAAGCAGCCGGGATCAGCCCCGTCACATTGGAAGAAAAAGAGGGTTTGGCTCTGATTAATGGCACCGACGGAATGCTCGGTCAGCTATGTCTCGCCATTCACGACTTGAACCGCCTTTTGACCGTGGCGGATGTTGCTGCCGCAATGAGCATCGAAGGTCTCATGGGAACGGACAAGGTGTTCGCGGCCGACCTGCAGCGACTTCGCCCGCAGACGGGCCAGGCGATTTCAGCAGCGAACATCGCCGCCGTCCTGGCCGACTCACCGATTGTGCACTCACATGCCGGTCCGGAAGATGGGCGCGTGCAGGATGCCTATTCACTGCGTTGCTCACCCCAGGTGATTGGGGGTGCGCGCGACACCGTGGCGCACGCGACGCGCGTTGCCGAAGCAGAACTCGCAAGCGCGGTCGACAACCCGGTGCTGACCATCGACGGTCGCGTGGAATCGAACGGAAACTTCCACGGAGCACCGGTCGCCTATGTTCTCGACTTCTTGGCGATTGTTGCCGCCGATGTCGCCTCGATGAGCGAGCGTCGAACCGATCGCTTTCTCGACACGGCTCGCAACCAGGGCCTGCCTCCCTTCCTCGCCCACGAAGTCGGTGTCGACTCGGGCTTGATGATCGCGCAGTACACGGCAGCTGGTCTGGTGAGCGAGATGAAACGCCTCGCCGTGCCCGCATCCGTCGATTCGATTCCGTCGTCTGCCATGCAAGAGGATCACGTCTCGATGGGATGGCACGCCGCGCGCAAACTTCGCATGTCCGTGGATGCCCTGACTCGCGTATTGGCCATCGAACTGGTGACGGCATCTCGCGGGCTCGCGCTGCGCGCGCCGCTGTCACCGTCGCCCGCGAGTAACGCGGTGATGTCCGTGTTGGCCACGGCGGGCGTGCAGGGTCCGGGGCCCGACCGCTTCTTGAGCCCAGAGCTCGAAGCCGCGGCCGAAGCGGTTTCGAGTGGTGCTGTGCTGTCCGGCGCGCGCGCGGTCATCTCATCGCTCGTTTAACCGAATTCTCGGCTTGTCTGATATTTCAGACACCGGCGGAGCTTAACGTCTGTGCCGAGGGCGGCCGTGGGTCTTTGATGAATACATGGCTACCTCACACTCCGGACCTCGCCCTGTTCGTGCCGCCCGCGGATCGAAACTGACCGCCAAGAGCTGGCAGACCGAAGCGCCCATGCGCATGCTAATGAATAACCTCGATGCCGAGGTTGCCGAGCATCCCGACAAGCTCGTGGTTTACGGCGGCACGGGCAAGGCTGCCCGCACGTGGGACGCGTATGACGCCATCGTGCGCACACTCGAAACGCTGGAATCAGACGAGACACTGCTCGTTCAATCGGGCAAGCCCGTCGGTGTTTTTCGCACGCACGAATGGGCGCCCCGCGTTCTCATTGCAAACTCCAACCTCGTGGGCGACTGGGCGAACTGGCCCGAGTTTCGTCGGTTGGAGGCCGAGGGGCTGACCATGTACGGCCAGATGACGGCAGGCTCGTGGATCTACATCGGCACGCAGGGCATTCTGCAGGGAACGTATGAAACGTTTGCCGCCGTGGCTCGGCAGCACTTTGGCGGAACCCTTGCCGGAACGTTGACTCTGACGGGTGGATGCGGTGGCATGGGCGGCGCGCAACCACTGGCCGTCACAATGAATGAGGGCGCCGTGCTCATCGTCGACGTCGACGAGTCGCGCTTGGCTCGCCGCGTCGAACATGGATACCTCGACGAATACACGACCGATCTCGACGATGCTCTTGCTCGCGTTCTCGCCGCCAAAGACGAGAAGCGCGCCCTCTCGGTTGGCCTGGTGGGCAACGCCGCCACCGTGTTCACTGAGATCCTCGATCGAAATGTGCCCGTCGACATCGTCACCGACCAAACAAGCGCGCATGACCCACTGTCGTTCTTGCCCGAAGGTGTTTCGGTTGACGAGTGGCACGCGCGCGCCGAGAAAGACCCCGCGTGGTTCACCGACCACTCGCGAGCAGCGATGGCCAAGCAGGTCAAGGCCATGGTGGAGTTTCAAGACAAGGGTGCGATTGTCTTCGATTATGGAAACTCGATTCGCGCCGAAGCGAAGCTCGGCGGCTACGACCGGGCATTTGAGTTTCCTGGGTTTGTGCCGGCGTACATCCGCCCACTGTTCTGCGAAGGAAACGGCCCGTTCCGATGGGTTGCACTCAGCGGTGACCCGGAGGATATTGCCAAGACCGACAAGGCAATTCTTGAGCTTTTCCCCGAGAACGAACACCTCAAGCGTTGGATCACAAAGGCAGGCGAAAAAGTTCATTTCGAAGGCCTGCCCGCACGAATTTGCTGGCTCGGCTACAAGGAACGACACCTTGCCGGGTTGAAATTCAATGAGATGGTTGCGTCGGGAGAGCTCAGCGCGCCCATCGTTATCGGTCGCGACCACCTCGACTCCGGTTCGGTCGCCTCCCCCTATCGTGAGACCGAAGCCATGCTTGACGGGTCGGATGCAATTGCCGACTGGCCTCTTTTGAATGCTTTGCTGAACACGGCGTCGGGCGCCACCTGGGTTTCGCTCCACCACGGTGGCGGCGTGGGCATTGGCCGTTCCATTCACTCAGGACAAGTCACCGTTGCCGACGGCACTCCCCTGGCGGCTGAGAAGTTGGCGCGTGTTCTCACGAACGACCCCGGCACAGGTGTCATGCGTCACGTCGATGCCGGTTACGAGCGGGCCGCTGAGGTCGCGCAGGAGCGCGGGCTTCGCATCCCGATGCTCGAAGGGTAATACTCGTTTTCATGACTCGCACGCTGTTCACCAACATTGGCCAGCTCGTCACCAACGACCCGTCGTTGAGTGCCACGCGCGGCGACGCGGGTGACCGCAGTGCGATTCGTTTGGGCTTGATTGAGGACGCCGCGTTCGTTGTCGACGAGGGGCTGATTACCTGGGTTGGCACCACCGCCGCAGCCGAAGTGAGTGGTGGCCACGACATCGAT